>CAYQOI010000071.1:0-9929 GCA_964419085.1 uncultured Cytophagia bacterium
TTCCCGTGGAGATCACGGAGGTTACCTTAAAGATCGAGCCGGACACGCTGGGAACCATCAGCGAAGACGGTTTCTTCATCGCCGGCCGGCACGCAGGCGAGGCCGAGGTGACCGCTTCGGTTGTCATCCGAAACCGGACTGTGGTCAAGACCGCAACTGTGTTTATCGGTCGCAAGCCTGACGCGTTTTTTAAGGTTAAAGTCGTGCCCGAGCGCGCGGTTGTGCCGGTGGGCGGAGAGAAGCAGTTCCACGTGGTGGTGCAGACGCGTCTCAACGACCACTTCGTTCGGCCGAAGTTCGTGAGTTGGCGCGTCCGTCCGGAAAAGTTGGGCAAAATCAGTCCCGACGGGCTGTTCAAGGCCGGCGACGAAACCGGCAACGGCAAAGTCGTGGCTACCGTGGAGATCGATGGCGTGCGGTTGCGCGCGCACGCCCACGTCGCGGTGAGCCCGCCAGCGACCGCCTCCATCTCGGGACAGGTTATCAGCGACACAGACAATCTGCCCATCGAGGGCGGGATCGTCAAGGCTATTCGACTCGGCAAAGTCCATTGGATTCAAAAAGACACCACCGACGCGGACGGCAATTACCAGATAAACGAGTTGATCCCCGGGGTGTACGTCGTGGTGGCTCACGCCAAAGGCTTTGTGCCGGAATTCTTCGACGATACGCGCAACTACCTGGAGGCCACGCCCATTTCATTGCAGCCGGATGAGGCGGTGACCGGGATCGACTTCAGCCTGAGCGAAGGCGGCAAAATCACCGGTACGGTGGTCACCGATCCAGATAGCTTGCCGCTGGCGGGTGCGCACGTGGTAGCCTTCCTGGTGGTGAATCCGAAAATCGCAAAGCATGTCATGACCGCTGAGGATGGCACGTACGAGATCGACGCGCTGCCCACCGGCACATACGGCGTTTATGCCAACGCGGTGGGCTACCGGGGCGAATTCTACGATGACGCGAAGGAGTTCTCCAACGCGGACTTTGTGCAGGTGGAAGAGCCCAACACGGTCGCGGGCATCGATTTTGCCCTCGGCTCCGCGAGCGCGATCAGTGGAATGGTGACCAACGAGGTGGACGGGACGCCCATCGCCGGCGCCAAAATTCGCGTGTTCAAGCACCGACCACACCCGTTCCTGGGCGTTCGTGACCAGGTGTTTCGGGAAACCCGGACCAATGACGCGGGCGAGTACATCATTCAGGTGCCGCCCGGCGGATACTTCGTGGCGGCCTCTGCGGAAGGCTTCAACGGCGAGTTTTATGACAACGCCCGGGACCTGGCCTCGGCCATGGTGGTCGAGGTGGTGCAGGATTCCCACACCACCAACATCGACTTCGCCCTGACCCCACGGGGATCGATTTCCGGCACGGTGACCAACCAGGACACCGGAGAGCCCATCGCGGGCGCGACCGTGAAAGCCTTCAAGGAGAACAACGTTATCGACCCCGCCTTCGACACCGCGGGATTCCGCGCCAAGACCGACAGTTTGGGCAACTACACCATCGAGAATGTCCCCATCGGAAAGTACCTGGTGGTGGCCGGCGGCGAGGGTTTCCTGCGTGAGTTCTACAAGGAATCTCCCACCAAGGAAGGGGCCGAGCTTGTCCCTGTCGAGGATGGCAGCGACGTCACCGGGATCGATTTCACGCTGCAAAAGGGCGGCAGCATTTCCGGTGTGGTTTACGCCGAACCGGACAGCGTTCCGCTGCCCCGCGCACTGGTGAGGGTGTTCCTGGCGGGCACCGATTTTCACCGGCGCACCCACACCAACGAGAACGGCGAGTTCAAGATCTCTGGGTTGCCCAGCGGGCAGTACTACGTGCAGGCCATCGCAGAGGGATTCGTTTCGGAGTTCTTCGACAACGTGCACAACCGCAGCAATGCCACGCTTGTGGAAGTGGTCGCGCCGGATGAGACCCCGAACATCGATTTCGCTCTGTCGCCCAGGGAACGCAAGCGGGGAACCATCGCTGGACTGGTGGTCTCCGACGCGGATGACGGTCCCATCGATGGCGCGGTGATCATCGCGGTGTCGCCGCAGAACTTGAGACCGCACATCACATTCAGCGGCGAAAACGGGCGCTACGAGTTGACGGACCTGCCGCCGGGCACGTACTTCGTCTTCGCGTGGGCCGAAGGCTTCATCGGTGAATTCTACAAGGATGCAAAACGGTTCCAGAACGCGGATGAAGTCATCGTGCTGCCGGATAATATCACGCCGGGCATCGATTTCAGTTTGCAGCCGGAAGACACCCCCGGCCTCTATGTGGTGCGCGGAACCATCCGTTCGGCGGCCACCGGTGCACCGGTGGAAGGGGCGCTGGTGCATGCCCGCGTGGGCGATCACATCCAGTTGACCGCGGTCTCCGATGCGAACGGTAATTACATGATTTCCGGGCTGCCTGCCGGGGAGTACAAGATCGAAGCGACGGGCGTGGGATACGCCACCGGCTTCTTCGGCGGGAGCGACGAGACCAGCGCAGCGTCTGTGGCCGTTGGGGGTGGCCAGGATGCCGCCAGCATCGACCTGACCCTGGAAGAGGACAACGTGACCTCTGTCGGTTCCCAGAACGGTTCCAATGGGGTCCCGGAGTCGTTTGCCCTGTTCCAGAACTATCCTAATCCGTTCAACCCGGAGACCACGATCAAATACCAACTCCCGGAAGCGGCGCACCTGACCGTGAAGATCTACAACATCCTGGGCCAGGAGATTCGCACGCTGGTGGACAAACAGCAACCCGCCGGCGTCTACAGTGTCACCTGGGATGGCAAAGATAGTCTCGGCCGGCAGGTCGCTTCGGGCATTTACATTTATCAGGTGAAGGCTGGGGAGAAGTTCCGCAGCTCCAGACGTATGCTCATGTTGAAGTAAGCGGAGAAAAACGGGATTCCGGTGGGCCGCTCGGTTTCACCGGAATCCTGCTTTGTCTGTCTCCAACACAAAACGAGGGAGTGTAAGAGATGAACAGAAAAAGCCAGTCGTACCTCGCGTTTGCAGTTATTTTCCTACTCTGTTTTGCGTTCCTCTTGCCCGTAAACGGCCAACCCCGCTTTGGGCCGCGGGGACATCACCCCATCCCACTCAAATTACTTGCCGAAAAGCTGGAACTGAGTGAGGAGCAGCAAGCTCAGATGCGCGAGTTGCGCTTCGCGGGCAAAAAGCTCGAAATCGAATTGCGCTCAAAAATCGAGCTGCATGAACTGCAATTGCACAAATTGCTGGAAGAGGAGAGCGCCGATCTGGACGCGATGAAAAAAGAAATCCAGAAGGTAGCCGAACTCCAGGGACAACTGCGATTTTCAAAGATCGAGACCCAGCAAAAGATTAAGGATGTGCTCACTCCTGAGCAGTTGCAGAAGCTGGAAGAGTTGCAGCGGGAGAGACACCGCGGTGGGCACAAGCGCTTTGAGATGCAGCGGTTCGGTAGGCCGGACGGCGCAGAGGCCCCGCTTCCGGACCAACCGGGGTTGGAGCCGTTTGATGAGGATTTTCTGGAAATCTGACTCAGGATGATCGCATGTCGGTATGTGCACTATTTCTTAATCAATTACGGAGGGTGAAATGGGGAACCAGTACAACAAGGTTGAGACACGCCGGCGGCTCAAACGACGTCTGAAACGTCTGAAATTGAGAAGACGCCAGGCGATGAAAGGCAAGTAGGAGAGAATCGTGCTACAGACAAACATGTCAGAGTCCACATGGGGCTGGGCCGAAGCCAGACATTTGCTCAGCCGCGCCGGGTTCGGCGGCAGGCCGGAGGAAATCCAGGCGGTCGCGGCGTCCGGCCCTGCGCGAGGCGTGGCGATGCTGTTCGACGGCGACACGCCGGCTCTACCGCGGCCGACATGGTTCGACGGGTACGTCGCGATGGCACGCCGGCATCGGAGGGGTCTCTCTCCGGAAAAACGGAAGGAACTTCAGCGAAAGAATCGCCAGGTCATCCGGGAGTTTCAGATTTCCTGGATTCAGCACATGATCGCCGCCCCGGATCCTGCCAGCATGCTGCGCGAAAAAATGACGCTGTTCTGGCACGGCCACTTTGCCACCAGCGTGCGCAAGGTGAAATTCCCGCCGCTGCTGTTCCAGCAGCTCTCTTTCTTGCATGAAAATGCACTGGGCAGCTTCCGGGATTTGCTTCACGGAATCGCGCGCGACCCGGCCATGTTGCGTTACCTGGATGGCAACCAAAACCGCAAGGGACGGCCCAACGAGAATTTCGCGCGCGAGCTGATGGAACTCTTCTCTCTGGGGCCCGGCAACTACGGCGAGTCCGATATTAAAGAAGCGGCCCGGGCCTTCACGGGCTGGACTTCCGACCCGCTGCATTTCAGGGTCCGTCGCCGGCAGCACGACTACGGCCGGAAAACGTTCCTGGGGCACAGCGGAAATCTCGACGGAGACGACGTCATCGACATCATTCTCGAGCAGCCGGCGTGCGCGGAGTTCATCACCCGCAAGCTCTTGAGGTTCTTCGGGTTTGAGCACGCGTCCGCAGAGGTCGCCGCGTCGTTTGCCCAACTGTTCCGCGACCAGGACTACGCCTTGCGCCCACTCTTGCAGGCCATTTTTTCGCACCCGGACTTTTACGCAGAAGACAGCCGGGGAAACCAGATCAAGAGTCCCCTCCAGCTCGTGGTGGGCACTGCGCGAACCTTGAACCTGCAGGTCTCCAATGGCGAGTTCTTCCTCCATATGCTGGCCCTCATGGGACAGGTGCCTTACGAACCGCCGAACGTGAAAGGCTGGCCGGGCGGTCGCGCCTGGATCGATACGTCACGCCTGCTCACCCGTTTTACGTTTGGAGAGTTAGTGGGGCTGGGTAAAATTCCATCAGAAGTGGATCCTCGTTCTCGCCGCGACAGGGACAAGTCGATGAAACCACGTCGCAAAATGGGTGGGATGCGGCGACCACGCCTGGAATTCGAGCCGGAGCGGCTGCTGACCGAGGAGGCCGCTCCCGAGTCTGTCATCGGACGGCTGGAAGAAGTGTTGCTGTGCGAACCATTGAGCCGGGAAGAGCGTGCGGGGCTCGTCCAGCATTTTGAAGCGAACCTGGGTAAAATGGCGCGCACGCAAGCCCTGAAAGCTGTCGTCGGCGAAATGATGAGTCTGCCGGCTTACCAACTTGGCTGAACCTGAACCATTGGTGTTGTGATGAGCGAAAAAATCGATCTTTTGAGCCGTCGCGAGTTTCTGAAGCAGGGCCTTACCCTGGCCGCGGCTTCGGCGACGGTCCCAAGCTTTTTGGCCCGCACCGCGCTGGCCATGTCCACAGAAAGCGAAGGCGCACTGGTACAAAGCCGACCGGGCGTTCCCGACCACCATGTGCTGTTGGTGGTGCAGTTGAGCGGGGGCAACGACGGGCTCAACACCGTCATTCCTTTTCGTCAGGATGCGTACTACCGGGTCCGCCCGACGCTTGCTCTGCCCAAAGAGCGGATTTTGCCCCTGAATGACGAACTCGGGCTCAATCCCGGGTTGGCGGGTCTAAGAAGTCTGTACGACCAGGGCTTGCTCGGTGTGGTGCAGGGGGTGGGGTACCCCAACCCCGACCGTTCGCATTTCCGCTCCATGGAAATCTGGCAGACCGGCGTGGTGGACGATTTTCAGAGCACTGGCTGGATCGGCCGGGTGTTCGATCACACCTGCGCTAATCAACATTTGCATAATTGCAGTCCGACGCTGGCCGTAAGCGTCGGCAGAACGTTGAATCCGGCCCTGCGCGGGCAACAAGGGGTGGGCGTCGCAGTGCAGGACGCGGAGCGATTCTACCGCATGACGCGACTCTACACCGCGTACGGTGACGTGGAACTGGAAGAGAGCGTTCGGCCCGAAAGTGACCGCCCGCTGGATTTTCTTCGGCGCACCGCGATGAACGCGCAGCTCAGTGCCGAACGCATCCGCCGTGCGGTACGCAGCGCGCAGCGACACATCGATTACCCGAAGAACGCGTTCGCGAGAGGCTTGAAGCTCATCGCAGGCATGATCGCGGGCGGCCTGGATGCCAGGGTTTACTATATTTCCCTGAGCGGCTTCGACACCCATGCGAACCAGATTCAGGTGCACGAGCGTCTGCTGCAGGTCCTGGGAGACGGACTTGCAGCCTTTCAGCAGGACCTGGAGAACCTGGGCCAGGCAGAGCGCGTGCTGGGGATGACCTTCTCCGAGTTCGGCCGCAGGGTGGCGGAAAACGGCAGTCGCGGCACCGACCACGGCAAGGCCGCACCGATGTTCTTTTTCGGCAAGCCGGTGCGGGCAGGCATTCTTGGCGAGCATCCCAGTCTGGACGCGCTTGCCGACGGCGACCTGCGTTTCCAGATCGACTTTCGGTCCGCTTACGCCACGGTGCTGGAGAAGTGGCTGGGGGTCGATTCCGCGGCAATTTTAGGCAGGAAATTCTCCACGCTGGATGTGATTTGAGTCTCATGTTTTTGTGATTCTGTGTGAACCATTAACCTAGCGAGCCAGGGCTTGACATCAAAAACCCGCATTTTGCGCATTCTTCTTCTGCCTGGCCTGGCCGGCTTTGCGACGCTGGCTTTCGCCACGGTCGCCCTGCTTGCACAGGAGATGCAAGTGGTGCAGGTGCAAACGGACTCCCTGGCTGAGGACGAGTGGAGCGAGGAGACGCTCTACGACATCGAACTGCTGCGCTTTGAACGCTGGGCCGCGGAGCACACCTCCAGGCTCATCGACCCGACCTTGCTAAACGAAGTCGCGCGCTTGAAGAAGGAAGCGGAAAGCTTTGCCGCCACCGGCGATTTCGAAATGGCTCGTATCTGGCTGGACATGATCTGGGGCCTTTTGGAACCTGTTGCGGAAAAGGACGGCGAAGCCCCGCAGACGCCTTCCACCAACGGGTTCAGCGAGGAGGATCCGCCGGAGCTGGACCCGGATGCGAAACGCTGGACCTGGGAGAGGGAGATCGTTTCGGGAGTGGATTTCTGGCGGCAGCGTTTCAACTTCGGTTTCTTTGACCAGGACAGCACGTTGCGCGAAGGCGACGGCAACCCGTCCACCGGCATCCGGCTCAATCTGGACTACGGTTCTGATTTCCGTGACAGCTTTAACGCTTACACCTTTCTCAAATACAGCCGGGATTATCTGTCCGGCGAGGCCAGCGTTCGCATCTCCCGGCCGCTGGCAAGCCGTTCCTTTTTTCAACTGGAAAACCGCTTCGAGGGCACGTCGTTCGTTCGCACAGATAGTCTGAAATACTGGCAAAACGGCGCCACTGCGACCCTTGCGCTGCGGGAGTTCGGGGCCTTTGTTTTTGAGACGGAAGATAATTTTGTCCTCCGGCGTCACTACCGGGCGAGCACGTTTTACGCCGACTATTATGAAAACACGGCCAGGGCCGAGGTGGGGCTCAACCTGAGCCCCGGGTCTGTTTTCTCGGTGGGCTTCCGCAACCACTTCCGTCTTCACCCCGACGACGAGTTGAAGGACTACCGCGAAAATCGGGTGGATGTCAACTGGTCGCAGGCGGTGGGCGAGGTGTTCAACTTCGCGCTGGAGAATCAGGTGCGATTTCGGGACTACACCAAGGCGCCGCGCGACACCGTGTTGCAAGACTACTGGGAAGATTATTTTCACGGCGAGGTGGAGCTGGTCCTCTCCACGGGTTTTGGCCTGGAGGTGCAGGGCGATGTCACCAAGCGCGATTACAAGCTGTTCACGGAAAACAGCTTGCCCGATTATTGGGACTGGCAGGTGGTACCGGAGGTGTACACAAAATTCGGTTCCGGCTGGCGTTTGGGAGTGGGGGTCAGCTACGGTAAAGTCACGCATGAGCGTCTGGTCAACCGGCTGCCCGTGGCCGCGTTCGATGTGATCTCCAACATCCCGTTCGAGGACTACTTTGAATACGGTCCGGTGGTGACGCTGGAGCTGTTTCAACTGAACGGCCTGCTTCTCAACGCGCAGCATTCGTTTCTCATTCGACGTTACCCCAACACCCCGACCAAGAATGTCGACGATTTCAACCTGTACTCGGATCGGAACATCAACTCATTCCTGTTGTTTCTCACGTGGACGGTGTCCAGAGATGTCCGGCTCAACGTGCTGGCGAATTTCGACGACGAGAACATCCGCAAAAACAGCAACGGCGATTCGCAGAATACCATCGTCGGCCTGGAGGTAAGCTACTCTTTTTAGGCCGCGTAGTTGTTTGAAACATTTGCGTCCGAGATTTCGTTTATATTGCCGACCGGTGAAGCGAAACGCAAAGATGTCAAGGAAACAGAGACGGTTCACCGGATGTTTTTAAAAATACTCAGGATTAACTCTTTCCTCCTCCCATAAAAGGCCTCGGCGTAGACCGGGGCCTTTTTGTTTTTCCCCTGGTAAAGCGCTTGACATTTTGCCCGTTTTTGAGTAAAATTCGCACATGCCAGACAACAAATACATCGTGCTCACCTGCTTTGGCAAAAACCAGCCCTATCTCATCGCCGACATCTGCAAGGTGGTGACCGACTCCCGCCTGAACATCGTCGCGGTGGAGCAGAACGGGGTTCACGGCGTCTTCGTCATGTTTATGGTGACGGAGCCGGTGGATGAAAACGACTCCTCAGACGAGGCGTATCTCCGTTTGAAACGAAACGTAGCGAAACTGAGCCTGGAGGTGAATGTTGACCTGGTGGAAGCGCAGACAGCGCTCAAGTCCGTGGAGAAAAACCTCCAGGTTTTTACCATTATCGGCCGAGACAAAGTAGGGATCTTGAAAGCCATCACCAACACGCTGGCCAATTTCCGGGTCAACATCGAGCGCATGCGCCATTTGGCCCGGGGCGAGCTTGTAGCGCTGGAAATGATGGTGGATGCCTCGGAACTGCGCGACCTGACGTTGCTCAAGCGGGTGATCCAAAACACTTGCGACGAAGTGGGTTTTGACACCATCATCCAACCGGACACCCCGTTTCGGCAACGCCGTCGTCTCGTCGTCTTCGACATGGACAGCACCATCATCGAAGGCGAGATCATCGACGAACTGGCCCGGGCTGCCAATGTCGGCGACCGGGTGGCGGAGCTGACCGCCCGCGCGATGGCCGGCGAAATCGATTTCCAGGAAGCCCTGCGGGAGCGCGTGCGGCAACTGAAAGGTCTCCCTGTCTCCGTGCTGGAAGAAATTGCGCAGGGCATGCGGCTCACCGCGGGGACCTACGAACTGGTGTCCACACTGAAGGCCATGGGGTTCAAATTGGCCCTTATCTCCGGCGGGTTCAAGTTTTTTGCCGATAGACTTAAAGCGCAACTGAGTTTCGACTACGTCTATGCCAACGACCTGGAAATAAAGAACGGTCGCCTCACCGGTAAGGTCAAGGGGGAGATCATCGACCGGGAAGCAAAGGGGCGAATCGTCCATGAGCTCGCGCAGAAAGAAGGGCTCTCTCCCGAGGAGATCGTGGCTGTTGGAGATGGCGCCAACGATGAAATCATGCTGAAGAACGCTGGTCTGGGCATCGCGTTCAATGCCCACGACCTCCTCAAGAAGGTGGCAGACGGACAACTGACCAACTCGAATCTCCTGGGTCTGCTTTACTGCCTGGGCGCCACCGACAACGACGTCCAAACCCACACGCAAAAGGCCGGCGCCGCGGAATCCTGAGCCGTTTTCGCCCCGCGTTGAGTTTATGAAAACCCGCCTCAACAAGTCCCCGCTTTCCCTGCTTCCGTCGGTTCATCAGGTACTCGAACGACCTGAGATGCAGGCGGCCGCGGATAAGTACCACCGTGACTTCGTTCTTTGGACCGTGCAAAAGGAGATAGACGAGCTTCGGCGAGAACTGCGTTCACAGAAAGCCGCCCGTTTCGATTCGCGCACCGCAATCCTGGATGAAATCGTGAAGCGAAGCCTGGCTGGAATCGAGGGCAAGCTGAAACCCAGCCTGCGGAAGGTGGTCAACGCGACCGGCGTGATCCTGCACC
>CAYQOI010000071.1:9939-11170 GCA_964419085.1 uncultured Cytophagia bacterium
GAATGTGATGCGGGTGACCGAAGGCTACTGCTCGCTGGAGATCGACCTGGAGAGCGGAAAGCGGGGAGACCGGACGCGGCACATCGAGGAGATCCTTTGCTTCCTCACCGCGGCGGAGGCGGCCTGTGTGGTGAACAACAACGCGGCCGCGGTCCTGCTCAGCCTGAATACGCTCTGTTTCGGGAAGGAGGCGATCATCTCCCGCGGCCAGCTCATCGAGATCGGCGGTTCCTTTCGCATGCCGGATGTCATGGCCAAGAGCGGCGTAATCATGGTGGAGGTGGGCACCACCAACAAAACCCACTTCAACGATTATGTCGATGCCATCACGGAAAACACGGGACTGCTGTGCTTTGTGCACCCGTCCAATTACCGCATCAAGGGCTTCACCGCAGAGGTGGGGCTGGGGGAGTTGGTGCGAATCGGCCGTGAACACGGGATTCCCGTGTTCGAAGACCTGGGTGGGGGCATTCTGGTGGACCTCAGAGAGTACGGCTTGCCGTACGAACCGGTGGTGCGGGAGAGCGTGGAATGCGGGGCGGATGTGGTGACCTTCAGCGGGGATAAGGTGTTCGGCGGGCCCCAGGCCGGGCTGATCGTGGGCAAGCGTAAGTACATCGAGCAAATCAAGCGCAACCCGCTGATGCGGGCACTGCGCTGTGACAAGATGACGTATGCCGCGTTGGAAGCCACGCTCAAGCTTTTTCTGGACAAGGCGCGTTTGCCTGAGCGCAACCGGGTGTTAACACTGATGACCCTGGACCAGACCGCGCTGTCGCAGAGGGCCTCAGAGTTGGCCCGCAGAATCACCGCAGGTGAGCCAGAAGAGCTTGAGGTGGAAGTGGTGGACGCGGTTTCGCAGATCGGCAGCGGCGCGTTGCCGTTGGAAGAGCTGCCCAGCAAAGCCGTGCGTTTGCGCAGCCCGCGGCTTGGCGTCGAGGGGTTGGCGCGCCTTTTCCGCCTTCACACCCCGCCGGTGTTGGGCTACATCCGCAACGATTGGCTCTATTTCGATGTACGCACCTTTTTGCCCGGAGAGGAAGACCTGCTGGTTTCCGCGGTGGGGGACGTGTGTGACCAACTCCGCGGCGGGGAATCAGCAAAGAGCTGATTGAATCCCTGAACATTGTCGCTGGCAGCATCATCCTGACCGCCGGATGCCGCAAGTACATGTGGTGACGAGCAGCCCTCGGGCAGCTTGTGGAGTCTAAGACAGCGGGCTCTCTTGGTT
>CAYQOI010000072.1:0-154 GCA_964419085.1 uncultured Cytophagia bacterium
CGTGCAGCGCTGCCTCTCCCGGATGCTCTCCGGAGCCCAGCTCTGTCCTTCTGCGTACCACATCGGACAATTTCACCGCCATCTCTTCTCGCACCGCGTGGACGACCTCCGCCCGGAGGACACGAGTTTCGGCGGTGATAGGCTCCCCCAAAGC
>CAYQOI010000072.1:164-11060 GCA_964419085.1 uncultured Cytophagia bacterium
TCTTCGGCGTAGCTCAGCACCCTGGGGTACTCGCTCCCGTAATTCAACACAAGATGCTCCACCGTTTCCGGAGAATACGCGCCCGCAAGCCTGGCTTTTTGTCGAAATGTGAATCCGGTGAAATCAGCGATATCCCCGCCAAAGATAGGCGTTTCGGCAGTCTGACAGGGCACGGCGCGCGCTTGCAATTTCGCCGCCACCAGGTCGAGCGTTTTCTCCGCCACATCGCGTGCCGTCGTGTATTTGACCCCGACAACCGTTACCAGGCCCTTCAGAGCCGAATCTTGTTCGTGATCGATAATTCTGTAGTTTTTCAGCAGCCTCACGTCACCAGATTTTTCGTTCACGCCGTCCATCGGCAGCAACCCCGCGTAAACGAACGTCACGTCTTCGGGCTTGATTTCGGCACGCGGATAGGCCGAGTTGACCTCGGCGACAAACTCTTCGATATCGCTTCGGCTGATCCTGAACTCGTCCGGCGAGCCCACATAAGGCACGTGCGCCGTCCCCACCAGGGAGAACTCCCGCCAGGGGGTAATGAACAGCAGCCGCGATCCCTTGCTGAGCACCGCGTCAGCGTCGTCGAAACTCGTTCTACTCCAAACGCCGGCTGCAAATTCCGGGAATAGTCTTTTTTTCACCACCAAATTCATCGCGGCGGAAAGCCCGACCTCCGGTTTCTTCACGTTGCCGTTCAGGCGTTCCAGCAGAGCCCGAAACCACGGTCCGCCGTTGTTTACCACGAGTCGTGCCCGAATTTCGAACTCGTCACCTGAGAGGCCGTCCTTTGCCAGGACCCCGGTGATGCGATCTTCGTTCCGCATGAACCGCACCATTTCCACATAATTGGCCGCAACCGCACCCTGTTCCACCGCGGAGCGCAAGATGGAAATCAGCATCCGCTCCGAGTTGTACACCTGACAGTCGTACCAGACCGCGCCGCCCGTGAGGTTGGTGTCGTCGATGTCGGGCATCAGCGCTTTGACTTCGCCGGCCGAAATCACTCTTCCGCGCGGCAGCCGCTTCTGGGGGTCGGGAAGACGATTGCGGTCGAAGCCCACCAGGTCATTGATGCAGAGCGCGACGGCCATCACCTCTTTGCCTTTCAGCCAGTGGCCGTAGGTGGGCATAACGCATTTCATGGGGTGAACGAACTGCGGCGCGACGCGCATCAGTGCCCGGCGTTCGAGAATCGATTCCCGCATGCGCTTGAAATCGGCATGCTGCAGGTACCGCAAGCCGCCGTGAATGATTTTGAGACTGTTGGACGAGGTCGCGGAGCCAAAGTCGCCCTTCTCGATCAACGCCACCGAAAGGCCCCGTAGCGCGGCGTCCCAGGCAGCCCAGACGCCGTAAATTCCCCCGCCGACGATCAGGACATCAAACTGCTTGTCATGTAATTGTGCCAGATCTCGTGTCATGGACAAATCATTTTGAGGCAAACGCCATCAAATGCCAGCCCGTGCTCCGGGTGAGTGCGCGAGGGATGAGATTGAAGGCCGGAACAAAGAACGTGTTGAAAATCGTCGCTTTGAGACCCTTTTGTAACCTCGACCGGACCGGAAAACGTTCGGGAGTGATTTCCACCCGGGCGAAACGGCTGAGCAGCGCCCTGAACTCCGCGGCCGTGTATTTCCGCAGCACAGGCGCGTCCTCGTGTTCCAACCCGATCCCGAATTTCTCGGACATGAAATTCAGCCACGATTTTCGGTTGTACACCATCATGATCACCTGGCCGCCCGGCTTCACCACTCGATAGAGCTCGTCGACCATTTTCTGTGGATTGGCCGTGTACTGAATGACGCCATGGGCGTAGACCACGTCGAAGCTATCGTCCTCAAACGCCAGGTCTTCGCCGTTGCCCAACCGCAGGTCGCCTTCGAGGTGGAGATGCTCGAAGTACTTTTTGGCCAAATCGATGGACTGCTCTGCCAGGTCGATGCCGGTGACAACCGCGCCGCCCTGGGCAAACCTCACCAGGTCGATGCCAACCCCGCAGCCGACTTCCAGCAGGTTTTTTCCCGCATATCCGTTGAAATCGACAATCTCGGGAAGGTAGCGCAACTTGTCGAAGCGGTACTCGGCCAGGTCCTGGAAGAACCCCAGCGTCCCGATGGGATGCTTCGCTAACTCCAGATCATGAATGTGCTCATTCCAGTAGTCGCGGATTTTCTCCAACAACGGATCGTCGAGTCGAAGTGTGGTCGATGTCACATCCTTGGTTGCAGTCTTCACGAAATCTTCTCCTCCTTTGAGAATTCAGGATCACACTTTTGAGCCGCTGATAATCGGTTCCACCAGTTTCACGAAGGGGTTTCGCTTCCTCCCTTGCCCTTTCCTGCCGGAATTGGCGACGCTTTCGAACAGGTAACTGTGAATGAAATTGGCATCCGGGTTGCGCCGCGACTCGGCTGCCTTCTCTCCGAACCAAATCTCCTGGAACGATTGCTCCCGAAGCGAACCGAGCTTTCTTCCCTTCAACGGAGAGTCGAAAACGCCTCCGCAGGCGTCGATGTAAACGTAGGAGAATCCCGAAAACAGCCGCGGTTCCTTAAAGTACTCGGGATTCTGAACGTAATTGCGCAGAGTCCGGTAGTACTCCAGAGAACCCGTGAGAAACCCGGCGTGCTGATTCAGAAGCTCGTTCAACTGTTTCAAAAGAACGGCGGGATCGTTGTTTTGCACCAGCAGAGAACGGTCGAACACAAAACCGGCGCTTTCCACAAGCTGCGCCAGCTGAAACCCAAAACCCTCAATCCCTTTGGTCTTCGCCAATTGGGCCAACGGCACGAGCTGATTCTGGTTCTCCACGGTCACGGTGGTCCGGATGAAAATCTTAGGGTCGGCGTTTCGCCGCATCGCCTTCAAATTATCCATCGCGGCCATGGCCAGATCGAAATACCCATTCAGACCCCGCAGCCGGTCGTTGACTTCGGCATCCGCGGCATCGATAGAAACATACACGGCATCCAGGCCCGCGTCCACCAGTTCCCGCGCACACCGTTCCGTGAGCAGCAGGCCGTTTGTCTCCAACGAGACGGTGAGGCTTTTGCTTTTGGCGAACGCCACCAGTTCACTCAGGTCCTTTCTCAGAAGCGGTTCGCCCCCGGTAAAGGTAAGCTCCCGAAGCCCGAGGTCAGCGAGCTGAGTGATGAGGCCGCGGCCCTCTGCAAAAGTAAGTGGCTCCTCGTCCTCCCGATTCTGCCAGTGTATGCAGGTCAAACAGCCGGCATTGCAAACACCGGTCAATGCCCATTCGGCTTTCAAAGGCTCCAAAGAAATCGTTTCACTCCGTCGACGTTCCGAGCGCAGCAGATTCGTAAGATGCTTGATCGACCCTCTCATCGGTTTGCCTTCCACTCCTCAAGTAGACATCTTGCCAGATTCCGAACACCATCATCGCCCAGATCCGGTGGCTGTGATTTTCTTTCCCTGAGAGGTGCTCATGGATTAGTTGCTGTACAAAATGGGGTTGAAAGAATCCTTCCCGAGCGATTCTATCGGGACTGAGTACATCCAACATCAAGTCCTTCAATTCAACCTTTAACCAGTTTTTGATGGGAATGCTGAATCCCTCCTTGCCCCGCTTCAGAATCTGCTCCGGCAAGTGGGGAGACATGGCCCGCTTGAGCAGGTGCTTGGTCTGCTTGCCCCTGAGCTTAAACGAGCTCGGGATCCGCGCGGTGAATTCCACAAAACGATGGTCCAGAAACGGCACCCGCGCTTCCAAAGAAGTCGCCATGCTCATCCTATCAACCTTGACCAAAATATCGTCGACCAGGTAGGTCTTGATGTCCACAAAAAGCTGGCGATTCAGCCGGTCAGGGGTCCCGGCCTGCCCAAAGTACCTCCGAATGAAATCGTGAGCATCTACCTTTGCCAGGGCGGACTGAACCTCGGCACTGTAAAGCCTGGCCTTCTCTGCCTCCTGCAAAAAGATCATCCACCTTGTGTGTTCCAACTCTTCGGGAAGCCGCGCACCCTCGACGAAGCGTTTGGCCCGGTTTATCAGTCCCTTCTTCTTTTCCGTGGGCGGAAGCAAATCGATGATCGATTCCAGCAGACCGCGCCGAATGGCGCCTGGCAGCCGCCGGTATCCTTGCGCCACCATATTTGCCACATATGTGTCATACCCGGCAAACAGCTCATCGCCGCCGTCGCCGGAAAGCGCGACCGTCACGAACTGGCGCGCCATCTGCGAAACCAAAAATGTGGGGAAGATGGAAAAATCGCCAAACGGCTCATCGAGAAAGCCGATGAGCTTCTCCGTCAACTCCAGGGCATCAGGTTCGATGGTGAATTCGTGATGTTCGGTTCCGAAATGCTGCGCGACGGTTCTTGCGTAGGCCGCTTCGTTGTAACTGGATTCCTTGAATGAAATGGAAAACGTTTTGACCGGAAGATTCATCTCCTGGCTCATCAGCGCCACGATGGAGCTGGAGTCGATTCCGCCGCTCAAAAACGCACCGAGCGGAACATCGCTCATCAGGCGGATCTTGACCGCATCGCGCAGCAAGGCCACGAGTTCTTCACACAGTTCGTCTTCGTCCGCCTCCCGCTCATCAAATTGCAACTCCCAGTACTGCCTGACTTGGACCTGGCCGTCGCGGTAGGTGAGCGTGTGCCCAGGCGGAAGCTTCGAGATGCCTTTGAAAATGCTGTGCGGTGACGGAATGTATTCAACCGTCAAAAACAGGTCCAACGCCTGGAGGTCGACTTCGCGCGGGATCTCCGGCACTTGTAAGATCGATTTCAGCTCTGACCCAAACGCAAACTTGTCCCCGTCGCAGTAATAGTACAGCGGTTTGATTCCCAGCCGGTCACGTGCCAGAAAGAGCGACTTGCGATTCAAATCCAGAATGGCAAAGCCGAACATTCCGTTGAGCTTTGCAGGACACTCCTCGCCGTATTCTTCGTAAGCGTGGACGATGGCCTCCGTGTCGGCTTTGCTTTTGAATCGGTGCCCCTTTTTCATGAGCTCTTCGCGCAGAGCCAGGTGATTGTAGATTTCGCCATTGAAGACGATCCAGATGCTGCCGTCTTCATTGGAAATGGGTTGGCGACCGCTGACGAGATCGATGATACTCAGCCGGCGCATGCCGAGACCGAAATTGGCCGCGGCAAACACCCCTTCGTCGTCAGGACCGCGATGACGAATGACCGCGCACATGCGCCGGATCAACCGTTCGGGAACAGCTCGTTCCGGGTCAGAATAGGTCAGGCCACAGATGCCACACATTCTTTCTCTTCCTCTGCAGGGGCCGCGTGAGCCAGATAATCAAAAACCGCCTTGGTTTTGCTCAAAAAGGCATCGTAGCTATATTTTTCTTCCGCCAGCTTCTGGGCGTTGCGACAAATCCGAGCGCGCAATTCCGGCTCCCGGATCACCCGGAGAATGCCTTCGGCAAATGATGCGCCGTCGTCTCCGGTGAGAACGGCGACCTCGTCGTTCAAAACCTGAGTGTGGGTGATGTGCCGTGTTGCCACGATGGGCTTGCCCGAGCGCAGGTAGGAGTAAATCTTCAGCGGCGTGTTGTTTCCGCTGACGCGTGGCGACACCAGCATGTCGGCCGCAGCGATATACGCCGGCACGTCCTCGGGCGGGACCGAGCCGGTAAAGGTGACCCGATCTTCGATTCCCAGACGCCGCGCTTCCGCCCGGTAGTGTTCCACTTGTTCCGGCTTGCCACCGACTAAAACGAATCGAAGACCGCGAACCTCCTTGGCCACCCTCTGCGCGGCATCGAGAAGCAGACCGATTCCCTGATAGGCCTCGAACGTGCCGGTGTACAAGACCAGGGTCTGACCCTGTTCTTTGGCGGCCTGCACCGCGTCACACACCTGGCCCTTCTGTTTGAAAATCAGGCTGTTATCCCCGACATTTTCGATAAGAATGTTGTACGTGTCTGGGAAGCGTTCTCCGACGTAGCTGTGCAATTCCGGGCAAATGGTAATCACCGCATCCGCCCTGGTGATCGTGTTCGCTTCCAGTCTTTCGAACAAGCTTCGCAGAAAGCGAGAGCTGGAATATTTGAAGTTGGAGAGCTGCTGCGGCAAGCTCGAATGCATGTCGTACAAATGCCTGAGGCCGAACCGTCTGGCTAAAAAAGTGGCAAAAAAACCGGCTTCCTCGTGGGAGTGAATGACGTCATACTTTTGTGATCTCAGAAGACGCAGAGCCTTGAAGAACAGCACCACATCCAGAACGATCTTGCTTTTGGACGGACCGATGGCGATGGAACGCACGAACGGCACCCTCGGAATGCGACAGATGTTGACACGCTCGATCCGGACGTCCTCACCGAGATGGTAGGTAACCAGGTCGATTTCATGGCCCAGCGCCGACAGAGCGCGCAACCTGTGCAAGACGCTGAACGGTGTCCCGCGGGGCTGAAAAAAAGGCTGCGGCGCGAGCATCAGAATACGCATTCTGAGCTTTCCTCGATTTCAGTAAGATAGATTGCGCTCAGCAATTCGCAAACGTATTTCGGGTTTGCAATCTGAGAAGCTGAAGCGGGCGTCCACACTCAAGTACTCTTCCGTAAGCTAATATACAATCGGTTCCAAGATACTATTCTTTAGCAATTATGGTGCCACCCTGCAGGCCCGGTCGAGTTCCCTCACGGCCCTTGATTTTACAGTAGTTAAACGCTCTAAGAGATTGATTAATCGAAACTTCTCAACGGCGGCCTGTGTCATTTTGAAACGATGTAATGAACTGACACAAAGCCGCCCCCGGGACACGGTTCTCGCAACAGTCCCAAAACGATGCTTGTGGCGGGATTCAGGAAAGTTGGCGCTCCCGTGAGCCTACTTGAAGAGGGTCTCGGGGCGGCCGACGCTGGTGTAGGAAAATCCCTTTTCAATCATCTTCTCCGGATTGTACACGTTGCGCAGATCGATGACCACGGGTGACTTCATCATCTGTTTGATCCTGTCGAGGTCGAGGCTGCGGAATTGGTTCCATTCCGTGACCAGCACCAGCGCGTCGGCGTCACGCGCGACCTCATAGGTGTCCTCGCAGTACTCCAAATCCTTGCGAAGCTGCTTGGCATTGGCCATTGCGGCCGGATCGTAAACCCGAACACGCGCGCCCTCGGCCACCAGTCCATCGATGATCTTGAGGGACGGTGCCTCCCGGATGTCATCGGTATTCGGCTTGAATGCGAGGCCGAGCATCCCGAACGTCTTGCCCTCCACCGTACCCACGAGCTCGCGGATTTTCTTCAACATACGCAGAGCTTGCTGCTCATTGACGCGCACTGCAGCCTGCACGATTTCGAAAGTGAAGTCGTGATCCTGCCCAAGTTGGACCAACGCTGCGGTATCTTTGGGAAAGCAAGACCCTCCAAACCCCGGGCCGGGGTGCAGAAACTTCCGACCGATGCGATTGTCGAGTCCCATGCCCTTGGCGACATGGTGTACGTCTGCACCGATGATCTCGCAGAAGTTTGCCATCTCGTTGATAAACGAGATCTTCGTCGCCAGGAAGGCATTGGACGCGTACTTGATGAGTTCCGCGCTGGCGAGATTCGTCACCACAAAAGGCGTCTCGATCAGGTAAAGCGGTGAGTACAGCTCCTTCATGATGGCGATGGCTTCGGGAGACTCAGAGCCGATGACCACGCGATTCGGCCGCATGAAATCCTCGATGGCCGACCCCTCCCGCAGAAACTCCGGGTTGGAAACCACGCCGAATTTCGCTCTCGGGGCCGCCTTCCGAATGAGCCCTTCCAGCCATTTGCCGGTTCCCACCGGAGCGGTGCTTTTGTTCACGATCACTTTGTAGCCGGAGAGATGTCGGGCGATCTCCTTAGCCACCTTTTCGATCTGCTGCATATCCGCGGAACCGTCTTCTTTCGCGGGGGTCCCCACCGCGATAAAAATGACCAGCGAATTTTCCACGGCTTCCTGCAGATCGGTAGAGAAACGCAGTCGCCCGGCTTTGATGTTCTTGACCACGAGATCTTCGAGGCCGGGCTCGTAAATGGGGATCTCGCCCGCGTTGAGACGAGCGATCTTCTTCTCATCTATGTCTACACAGATGACATCGTTGCCGAACTCAGAGAAGCACGCGCCAGTCACCAGGCCGACATAGCCGGTACCGACAATGCTGATATGCATGATCCATCCTCCCTCAGTCTAACTTGCACCGTACCCAAACAGTACTACAAAAACGGTCTTGAACAGAATCTTGAGATCCAGCCACAAGGACCAGTGGTCGATGTACTGCAAATCCATTTCCATCCACTTTTCGAACTGAACTTTGTTGCGGCCGCTCACTTGCCAGATGCAGGTCAAGCCTGGTTTCAAGCTCAGGCGGCGGCGCTGCCACATTTTGTACAGCTCGACTTCCACAGGCAGCGGCGGTCGCGGCCCCACGATGCTCATGTCGCCTTTCAGAACGTTGATCAGTTGCGGAATCTCATCTATGCTGAACTTGCGGAGAAGGCGGCCCACCGGGGTGATGCGCGGGTCCTTTTTCATCTTAAAGACCGGGCCATCCATCTCGTTCATCTTCTCCAACTCCCGCTTCTTCATCTCAGCGCCCACAATCATCGTGCGAAATTTGTACAATTTGAATTTGCGTCCGTTGAGGCCGGTCCGGGTTTGCGAGAACAGAATGGGCCCCCTGGAGGTCACCTTGATGGCAATGATCGCGGCCAGGCAGATGGGGCTGGAGAGCGCCAGAAGAAGGAGAGAAAAAACGATGTCCATGGTTCGCTTCAGAAACAATTGCCACTGCTTGGCGGAGAAGGTCTCGAATTCCAGCAACGGGAAACCGCTGAAATCCGTCTGGCGCACCTTGGCAACCCGTAAATTGTAAAGGTCCATGGAAATCGAAGTGCTGATGCCCTCCCGCTCGCAAGCCAGTATCGCTTCATCGATGCGATTCAACCAGAGCCGCGGCACCACGAAAATCACCCGGTCCACCACGATCCGATGCAAAATGAACGGGATATCTTGCAATCTCCCCAGGACCCGCAGCCCCTCGATGTCTTTGCCAAACATGCCGTGCTCGTCATCGATGAGCCCGACAATTCGCAGGCCCCAATTGGAGTGTTCCTTCACCACCTTGATGAACTCTCTTGCCCGTTTGCCCGTGCCAACGATCAGGAGATTGACCTGGTTGTAGCCTTTGGAGTGAATGTAGTCAAAGATCGTGTTGAGAGAGAGCTTCGCGACGATCAAGAAGCCCAGTGTGCTCAGCGTGTAAATTGCGATGAAAAGACGGCTGGTCAGTTTCAGTTTGAAAAGAAAAATGAAGCTGCCCAGGGTAATGGTGGCGAAGACCGCGGACTTGAAGATGATTCCGAATTCCTTCGACGCAGGCCGGGTCCTCAGGTCCTTGTAGGCATGGTGAATCGAAAGAAAAAGCAGCCAGACCGGCACACTCGACACCAAAATGACCGCGTTCTTTTCGGCAAAGGATACGAATCCCTCCCACGTCGGCCCCGCCGCATACGCCATCTCTCCCAGCTTGTACAAATCCCGAATAAGTACGCTGACAAAGTAAGAGAAAACAAAGGAGAGAAGGATACAAACGGCATCGATGAACTTGGCTACATTGCTGAGGAAAGCCTCTTGTTCTTTAACCATGCACGTCCCTTTGAGGCGGATAGATGCTCAATCGCAAAGACGTCTCTTTCCTTCACCGATTGTCAGCATACCATCTGACAAATCTCTCAATCCCTTCCTCAATCCCCACCTGCGGGGCGTAGCCAATTTCCCGGCGCGCCTTGCTGATATCCGCGTAAGTGATGGAAACATCACCCGGCTGCTGCGGCAGCGTTTGAATCTCCGCCGGCTTGCCGACGCACTCGGAGATCAGGTCGATGAGACGACGCAACTCGATGGTTTTCGACTCGCCGAGATTGTATATCTCATAACCATGGCAGTGCTCAATGGCGTTCAGGATACCGTCGACGATGTCGCTGACATAGGTGTAGTCTCTTTGAGACTTGCCGTCCCCATACATGGTGATGGGCTCACCCGCAGAGATGCTTTTGGTAAATTTGTAAATGGCCATATCGGGGCGCTGCCGGGGTCCGTAGACGGTAAAAAAGCGCAGACAGGTCACGGGAAGGTCGTACAAATGGTGATAGGTGTAGCAAATCAGTTCGCACGCCTTTTTGGTCGCGGCGTAGGGAGAAATAGGATGGTCGACCGGGTCGGACTCGCTGAACGGGACCTTCTTGTTCTCGCCATAAACGGAAGAAGAAGAGCCGAAAATGAATTTTTCCACCCCACTCTCTCGCGACACTTCCAGAAGATTCGTCGTGCCTTCAACGTTGACCTGCTGGTACAACAGCGGTTGGCGCAAAGAGGGTCGAACGCCCGCCCGAGCAGCCAGATGAACCACCACCGCGATTTGATGCTTGTGGAAAATCTCCCGAAGCAGATTCAGGTCGAGAATGTCGCCTTCTACCAGTGTGTAGTTTCGGTTGCCCAGAAACGTCTCGACATTCCGCCGTTTGATATTCGGATCGTAGTAGTCGTTAAAGTTGTCCAGGCAGAGTACTTGTTGCCCCCCTTCCAGCACGCGCTGCGTCAAATGCGAGCCGATGAAGCCGGCACCGCCCGTAATCAAAACCGTTTCCATAATGTGGCAACTTCCTGCTAATAATGATAGTAGCTGTAGCCCGGATGCGCCATATCTGCAGTCGTTCCATTGAGGATTGCTCCGATGACTCGGGCCGGCACGTTTGAGAACAATTCCAGCTTAGACTTGGCCAAATCGCGATGAGTCTTTCCCGCCCGGATGACGATGACGGTGCCATCCACTTGGGTTCCCAGAACCACCGCGTCGGTCGCGGCATTCAGCGGCGGCGTGTCGAAAACGATCAAATCGAACTTGCGGCGCACCTCATCCAGGAATCGCTGCATCTGATGTGA
>CAYQOI010000073.1:0-10879 GCA_964419085.1 uncultured Cytophagia bacterium
GTTCCCGTCCCACCGCCGCCAGAAGCCCCACAACCGCGGGCGTGATGAACGTGCCGCGGGAGGCAACCACCGCACCCGCGGCAAAGATTTCCCCCTGTTTCGCCACATTTGTTCCCCCAACCACAGGTTCCAGAATCGTGACACGTCCATCCGGACCCGATGTGGTAAGTTCGACTTTTTGCACCGCGTCTGCGCCCGCAGGCAGGGGCGCACCGGTCATGATCTTGGCCGCCTGACCCGCTTGCACCTCCAACGTCGGAGACGTTCCAGCAGGAATCGTCCCCACAACCTCCAGCACCGCTGGAGTGCGAGCAGTGTCCGAAGCCTTCAGCGCGTAGCCATCCATCGAGGATTTGTGGAACGGGGGCATGTCCACATCCGCGCGTACCTCCTCGGCCAGAACGTGGCCACGTGCCTCCACCACCGAAAGCTCCTCACGTCCGAGCAACTCGGTCTCCTGCAGCACGCGCTGTACGGCTTCCTTGACGGTAATCATCACGCTACGCTCAAGCTCATTTTTCCACGACCCGGTAGGGTTTGCCATGTTCATTCTTGAACTTCCTGCCGAACTGCTCCGCATCTTGCTTGCTCGCAAAACTGCCGAGCCACACCAGGTAGGTGGTACGACCTCCTTCGGATTTCTCGCGCAGCTCCACGGGGAAGCCCAGGTTTGCCAGGTAGTTGCGCAGGTTGAGGGCATTGTTGATCCGAGAAAACGCACCGATTTGCAAGGTGTATTTTCCCTTCGAAGTCAACAACCGTGAGTTGACGGCCGCGAGCTCTCCGGCAGAATACGACCGAATCTCTTTGAGGTCCTCTTTCGCCACCCGCGTCAGCGGCGAGTGGGGAAACCGTTTTAAGAAGTTTCGCAACTCCGCGTAACTGGTATCATACTTTTTGGACGCGTTCATGCAGGCCGCGGCCAGATACATGGAGCGGTCCGCGAATTCCGAGTCCGGAAACTTTTCCAACAATTCCAGAAAATATTTTCTCGCTGAAATGTAGAGACCTTGGGCAAAGTTGTATTGGCCGATTCTGAAATAGGCCGCGGCGGCGTACTCAGACTTCGGAAAGGCATTCAAAAGACGGTTGTATTTCTCAACCGCCAGTCTGGCATCCGGCTCCGAAAAGGCCTCCAGGTAAAGCGCTTCGGCGCTGCCGGCATGTTGCTCGATGTAAGGCCGGAGCTCCTCCCTGATGCCCGCAAGGTCGTTGCGTTTCAGGATGCGTGTGAGATTGATGGGGGAGGGTTGCGCCGCGGACTCTGCAAATCCGCAGAGCAAAAAGAACACAAATGGAGCAAGTCTTAGCATTCTCAGAAAATTCACCTGACGAAAACTCACGACGAATCTAAAGGCCACATCCGAATCCCCAGGTTCAGTTCTTGCTCGCAGTTTCCCACTCGTGGCAGACCGGGCAACGCCAAAAGAGTTCGTCGGATTCGTGGCCACAGACCTTACACCTGAAATTGTCTTTTTGCTGCAGCGATTCATCGATCAGCGCGAGCGCCAGATCCAATGCCTCGGCATCCTGACCACCCACGTGGTACAGGCGGACCAGGTACTTTTTAGCGGCTTTGTTTCCCGGATCGCGTTCCAGGACATCCTTGCACACTCGAATCGCTTTTTGCAGGTCGCCTTTCTTTTCGTAATTCTCGGCCAGCGCCAATCGCGCGGCCAGATTGTCCGGCTGACTCTCGATGATGTCGAGGTAAAGATTCTCGATTTCACCGTAGACGCCCCCCTCGTAAAGCAGGTCTTTGATTCGCTGAAATGCGAGAAATGACTGCGACGGCACTTTTTCCACAAACTGCTTGAGAACCTTCAGCGCCTCGTCTTTCCGGCCTTCCCGTTTGTACGAGTCCGCAAGATGGATGTATGCCGGAGGACTCTCCGGTGCGATCTTCAGCGCTTCACGAAAGCACTGCTGCGCCTCCTTCTCCGCTCCCTTTTCGCTGAACTGTAACCCTTCCTGCACCTTGTAGAGCGCCAGGCGACTCGGCTTGAACTCACCATTCATCCGCTTGAGCTCTTTGTACGCCGTGAATGCGCGGTTCCATTCGCCCTTTTTCTCGTACAGACGAAACCTCATTTCATACGCCCAACTGTTGGAGCGGTCCTGCTCCAGCAGCTTTTCCAGGACGCTCAGAGCTTTGTCGAATTCTTCCGCCTTCTCGTAATCCAGCGCCAAACTGCGCAGAATCTCGACGCGCTGCTTGGGCGTCAAGGAAGGCCGAACGGTGAGATACTTGTGGACGTTGATGGCCCGGTCCACCTGCCCCACATCCCGCAGAATATCGCCGATTCTCAGATAGGCATCGACGTTTTGGCTGTCCTTGGTCACGGCCTCGCGCAGCTTTCGCAAGGCGCGCTCCCGCTGGCCGGCCAGCAAGAGATTCAATCCTTCGGCATAATCAGACGCGGCCTCGTCCGAGGACGGCGCCGGCTTCTTGCGAAAAAACAAGATCGCGGCCATGGCCACGATCGCGCTGATGATGATGAAGACCAGGACAACGCTGACATCCATCGCGGTCAGGCTTCCTCCTTGATGTCAAAACCGGTGTCGTCGTCACCGATGGGGAGATTCCTGAGGCTGTCCAGCTCATGCTGAATCTCTTCGTTGCTGCGTCGCAGCCTGCGTATTTCGGCTTTCAGTTGCAGAACTTGAAAAACCGAAACAATGAGCCAGAAGATGACCCCGAGACCGAATGAGGCGTAGATCACCATCCATAGCTGCACCCCGCTGTACTGCCAGACATTGGGGACAAACACCACCGAGACTTCCTGACTGCTGTTCTGCAGCGCAAACCCCAGAACAACCAGGATCAAGACGACAGCCAAAAACCACCTAATTGCCCACATGGGAACTCCCTTCCTGGTTCTTTCTTTTATTCATCAAACCAAAAGGACAGAGGTCATTCTTCCGCCGGCTTCTCCCTGTCATCATCGGTCTCCTCCGTGTCTTCAGGGCTCTCGGCGTCACCAGCCTCGGCCTCAGCCTGGTCTGACGGAGCCTCCGCCGCGGTGTCCTCAGCGTTGTTCTCAGCCGCGTCACCAGATTCCGCTTGGGCGTCCGGTTCGGTTGCCGGTGCTTCGGTCTCTTCGCTGCTTTCCGCGGAGGCTTTCGCGGCCTTCTTTTTCTTGGACGAGGGCTTGCTCACCGCAGTCTCGCGCTCGAAATCGGCGATGGCTTCGTGGTCATCTTTCTTCAGATCCACCTCCGCTTGCGTCTCGCCCCCCTTGTCCGCGAGTTTTTCCGAAAGGATGATCTTCTTGTTCTCCCGGTTGAATTCGATCACCACCAAATCCAACTCATCGCCCACCTGGTACGCATCGGCGGGCTTGCGGATGCCCTCCCGCTTCAACTGCGACAGCGGAACAAACCCATCCACTTCGTCCGGCAGCTCCACGATCACACCCTTCTCGATGAGGCGCACGATTTTTCCTTTGGTTTGGGCGTCCGGTTTATAGGTCTCCTGAAGTTTTTCCCAGGGATTCTCCATGGTCTGCTTGTATCCCAGAGAAATACGGCGATTGTCCTTGTCGATGTTCAGGACCACCACCTCGACCTCATCGCCTTTTTTCAGCACTTCGCCAGGGTGACGCACCTTCTTGGTCCAGGACAGGTCGGAGATGTGGATGAGGCCGTCGACCCCCTCTTCCAGCTCCACAAAGGCACCAAAGTTGGTGAGATTGCGCACGATGCCCTTTTGTTTGGAGTCCACGGGGTATTTCGCCTCGATATCCGCCCAGGGGTCCGGCTGCAGTTGCTTCAGGCCAAGCGAGATTTTGCGTCCCTCGTAATCGATATTCAGAATCTTGGCCTCCACGATCTCGCCCAGAGACAGCACCTTCGACGGGTGTTTGATGTGCTGCGTCCAGGACATCTCCGAAATGTGGATCAGCCCCTCAACGCCTTTCTCCAATTCCACAAACGCACCGTAGTCGGAAATGTTGACGACTTTGCCCTTGACGACATCCCCTTCTTTGTACTTGTCTTTGACGTTATCCCACGGATGGGGCTGCAATTGTTTGTAACCCAGTGAGATGCGATCCTTTTGCTCGTTAAAATCGAGCACCTGAACTTTCACTTTTTCGTCCAGGGAAAGGATCTCCGACGGGTGGCTGACACGGCCCCAGGAAAGGTCGTTGATGTGCAACAAGCCGTCGACACCGCCCAGGTCGATGAACACGCCGAAATCGGTGATGTTCTTGACCGTTCCTTCCAGGATTTGGCCCACCTCGAGGTTTTGCAGGATCTTCTGGCGTTGCTCCTTCATGCCCTCTTCGATAAGCACCCGGTGTGAAACTACGATATTTTTCCGGGCTTCATTCACTTTGACGATCTTGAAGTCCATCTTGCGGCCGATGAGCGCGTCGAAATCGCGTACGGGCTTGACATCGATCTGCGAGCCCGGCAGAAAAGCATCGACGCCGCCCAGATCGACCACCATCCCGCCTTTGATACGGCGCACGCACGTACCTTCGAGGATCTCGTCGTTGTTGTATGACTCGATGACCTTTTCCCAGGTGCGCAGAAAATCGGCCTTTTTCTTCGACAACACCAGTTGACCATCGCTGTCCTCGACGTTGTCCAGGTAGACCTCGATATCCGCGCCCACCTCGATGGCTTCGGGGTCCGGGAATTCCTCCAGGGGAATGACGCCTTCGGATTTAAAGCCGATATCCACGGAGACTTCTTTATCCCCCACCGCCAGAATCTTCCCGATGACCAGTTCGCCTTCGGCAAAATCCTCCATGGTCTGTTCGTAAAGGTCCAACATCTGCTGGTACTCTTCTTCGGAATACTCCTGTTCCTCTTGCAACTCTTCCAGGCTCACCAGCTTTTCACCTTCGGCGACCGTGGATTTTGCCGCTTTCTTTGTAGACTTTTCCCCGCTCTCTTTGGTCTCAACGACCTCTGCATCACCTCCGTTCATGGTTTGCTCTTGGTTTTTGATCAAATCATCGTTATTTGTTGACATGTACTTTGACCTCCTTAAATGTATTTTTAAGCGATGGTTCTCAAATCCAAAACTTCGCGCGCTTTGTTCACGACGATGTCAACGACCTGCTCCACAGTCAGATCCGTCGTGTTCAGCGTCACCGCGTCTTTTGCTTTCTTCAGGGGTGCGTGCGCTCTTTCCGCATCCCGGCGATCCCGTCTTTCGATGTCTTTTCGAATTTCTTCCACGTCCGCGCGGTGGCCTGACTGCTGCAGCTCCCGAAAGCGGCGCAGTGACCGGGCTTCCAAAGAAGCCTCCATGAAGATTTTCAACTGCGCATCCGGAAAAACCACCGAGCCGATATCCCGTCCTTCGACGACGACGGACCTGCCGCGCACCTGCCCGCGCAAATGCTCGTTCACCCATTCCCGTACGCGCGGAATGGAGGCGACACCGGAAACCCCTGCGGTTACCTCGGGCGACCGGATCTCCCGGGTCACGTCTTCGTCGTTGAGATAAACCCTGAGCTTGCCTGCGCGGGACTCCTGGCGGATTGCGATGTTTACCAGCGCTGATTCCAGTGCACGGGCGTCCTCAGGTGCGATTCCCTGCCTGAGGAAATAGAGCGTCAGGGCGCGGTAAATCGCCCCCGAATCAAGATAAGAAAATCCTAACCGTTCCGCCACTAATTTCGCAACGGTGCTCTTGCCGGAACCCGCAGGCCCATCGATCGCGATAATCAACTCTTCTCTCACACCTCACCCTTATCAGTCTTTCATTCTGAGACCTTTTTCTTCATGACTGAAGATCCAGCCGACGACCTTTCCGATGTTGATCTGCTCGTCTTCGAACCAGTAGCGACGGTCCCGGTCGAATTGTGAACTCGTGTCCTCTTCGGGAATCTTCTCGATTTCCTCGAAGATCTTTTGCATGCGGGACTGCCACACGCGAACGTTGCTGGCCCGCAGGTCCACCCAGCCGTCTCTGGCCCACGTCTCGATCAACTCCGGGGTCACTTCATACTTTTCCTCGCCCCTGTAGGGTGGGATCTTGATCTGTGGGCCGCGCAGCAACCGTCGGCCATCCCGCAACAAAATGGGAATCCCGATGGACAGGATCTGCGAGCGAAGCTCCTGGTCCCCGCTGACCAATTCCTCCAGCGCCTTCGAGGTGGCCTCCGCGTCCGCGTCGCGCAGGTTCTCCATCGTGCCGCAAACGCGGCGCAGCAGGTACGCTTCGTAAAGGAGCTTGCTCAAACGCGGGGGGCCCAGCAGTTCGAACGCGATGCTGTCGCAGTGATGCTTTTCCATTAAGTGCTGCATCTTGGAGAGCGCGGCGCCCCGCATCACGCCGGCCCGGAATGTGGGGCCCATGGTGGCGTTGTCCAGCGCGTTGATGATGTCGTGTCCGGTGTTCCCACCTTTGATTTCATAGACCACGTTTTTGGCGATCTCCTCAGGCGTCACCAGTTCCATCTGCCCGGGAGAGGAAATAGCCGAGAACTCCCCATAGGAGAAAATCCCGTTTTCGCCGGTGTCCACATAAACCGACTTCAGGGTCTTGCCGAGATCGACCCAATTCTGCGACCCGCTCAGGTCCAGCCACCCGGAAAGCTCTTCGGCTTTTTCCGGCGGGCAGTCGTAGAGACGAACGGGCTGGTTGCCTTTTCGAATTTCGCCGTACTCGATCTTCTTCCACGCAATAGCGGCCGTAGGTTTGATTTCTTTGGTGATGGGGGCATCCGGAGTTCTGGCCATCAAAAACAGCAAGAGCGTGTGCGCGCCGGCCACCGAAGATTTGCTCAGCAAAGTTCGGGACGGCTTTTCTTCCGAATGGGTGTAGGGGATATTCAGCCCCATGCCGCCGGTGCCGCTGGTTCCGATCTTCACATAAAAGCGACATCTGAAACGCCGCATCGCCTCGTAGAGAATCTGCACATGCCGGATCAACTGAGGGATGTACAGCGAGCAGAGGATCTTTTCCACCTCGGTCTCAAAGGCATCTGGGTTGCTGCGTCCTTCTTTGAACTGCTTGAGCTGACCTTTTATCTTGAAATAGCCGCGGTAGATATCCTGATAGGCCACCGCGGTTGCGGAGTTAACACAATCCACGATGATATCCGGCTTGAAGCGGCTGATAGTCTGAAATAAGAATGAGCGTTGCAGCACCTCCTCGCTGAGGTCCTCCAGCATATCTTCGATGAGCCAGTTGCGGTACTTGGGATTCTCCAGGATCTCGGCTCGGCTCAGCCCTTGCATCGCCTCGCGGACGAACATGTTGCCCCAATACGGCGTGATGGTGGTCTTTGCATCTGAAAAACGCTTGAGGTTCTCACACGCCTCTTTCGCCTCCCATTCGTTCAAAGAGAGAACGATCAGCTCTTTGGGCTCTTCCAGCAGCATGTTGCGGCAAATGGCCATGCCTACCAGACCCCAGCCGCCTAAAACCATCACTTTTTTGTCTTTGATCTCCACGGTGGTTTACCTTACGAGCGCTTTTAGTCTGTCAACTTCATCTCGGGTCAACCGGCGCCAGCACCCGGGCCGCAGGCCGTTGAGACGCAAAAAAGCCACGCCCACGCGGCGCAGAGCGACGACCTCGTAGCCCAGGACGCCGAACATCCGGCGGATCTGGCGATTCCAACCCTGATGCAACGTAAGCTGCACATGCCGCCGATTCGCCGCGTCGGGAAACTCGACTCTACAAGCCGCGGTCACGCCTTCCTCCAGCGAGATGCCCGACTCCAGACGACGCCGGTCACGCGAGGCAAGAGCCCGGTTCAGCCGAACATCATAGATTTTCTCCACTTCAAACCTGGGGTGGGTCAATTTGTACGCCAACTCACCGTCATTGGTGAGCAGCAACAAGCCACCGGTATCGATGTCCAGCCGGCCAACCGGGAAAATCCGGGTTGCGATGTCCACCAGATCCACCACGGTTTTTCGGCCCTTTTCATCCGACGTGGTGGTCACATATCCCAACGGCTTGTTCAACATCACATATTCCAGCCTGGCAACGGGTTTGACCAGCACCCCCTCGAACCGTACGGTGTCACGAGTCTCATCGATATTCACCCCAAGTCGTTCAGGCACCCGCCCGTTCACGGTCACCTTGCCCGAGACGATCAGGTCGTCGCATTTTCGCCGCGACGCGATGCCACAGTCGGCCAGATATTTATTCAGTCGCACCATCGCTTTCAGTTCCGCCGTTGCTAGGCTCGACGGCTTCGATCTCGGTCAACGCTTCGATGATGTTTTCGGTCACCTCACCGCTGGCGTCCATTTTGCCCATGATTTCCTCGATTTCACGCGGTTTCGGCAGCTCGGAGATATGGTTGATGCCCAGATAGCGCAGAAACTCGCTGGTCGTGCCATAAAGCAGCGGCCGGCCCGGCGCATCGGCGCGCCCCGCGATCGCGATGAGATTTCGCTCCAGCAGATTCTTCAGGACGCCGCCGGAGTTCACCCCTCGGATCGTGTCGATCTCCACCCTGCTGATGGGCTGCTTGAACGCGATAATCGCCAGCGACTCCAAACTGGCCTGACTGAGCCGCGGGCGCAGGCGACCTTTGTACAGTTTTTTTACCCACGGCGCGACGTCCTTCTGGGTGTTGAATTGAAAGCCCCCCGCGACTTTCGTGATAAAAAACGCGCGACCCTGTTCCCGGTAATCGGCGTTCAGCTCGTCGACCAGTTTGCTCACCTGACTCGGGGTCAAGTCCTCCACGATTTTTGCGATCTTTTGCTCCGAAAGCGGGACATCGCTGGCGAAGATCAAGGCCTCGACGGCTTGTTTTAGCAGCGCGCGCTCCATCAACGTTTACGAATCCAGATTTCTGCAAAAGGCTTCGCCTGACTCACAGAGAGCCGCTGATTCTTGACCAGATCGAGAATTGCGACAAAGGTGACGACGAGCACGATGCGCTCTTTGATTTGCAGCAACAGGTCTCGAAAGAGAACCTTGTCGCGTTTCTCAAAAAAACTCAAGACGAACTCGGCTTGCTCCTCGACGGTCACGGGGATACGCTCCACGGTGTGAACGTCCTGCTTCGGCATTCGCTTGATGACCTCCACGAATACCGACATCAAATCGAACAGGGTCACCTCCCGTCCGGTCTCGGGTTCTTCGGGTTCGTCGTCATTTTCAAAAGTGTACGCCCCGCGCGCGAAAAAATCTCTGTGACGCGCCTCCAAATCCCGGAGTTGCCACGCTGCTTCCTTGAACCGCTGGTATTCCAGCAGGCGCTGCACCAACTCTTCCCGGGGGTCTTCCACCTCCTCATCCTCGAGTTCCGGCTTCGGAAGCAACATTTTCGCCTTGATCCGGATCAACGTGGCCGCCACGAGGATAAACTCGCTGGCGTGGTCCAGGTCCAGCAATTCGATGAACTCGAGATAGGCGAGGTACTGCTGAGTGATCTCGGCGATGGGAATGTCGTAGATGTCTACTTCGTTCTTCTTGATGAGAAACAGAAGCAGGTCTAACGGCCCCTCGAAGTTTTCAAGCTGCACACGATATGGCATTAAAAAAGCCCCTACCTTTAACTCACTCAGGGCTTACCGACATGTGGACGTATGGGTAAAAGACCAAAAATAAGTGAGACGGTTGCACGCGAAAACGGCACCTCCACAATAATTCCTCAGATTGCGCCCCCCACGCAAAAGTCGAAAAAATGTACGATAAATTAAATAAATAGTCAAGCTATTTTTGGCTGGGCCACGTCGCGGCAACGACTCAGAAAAGCAACCCTTTGCCTCTTCTCGGAGGCGCGCATTTTGTAGATTAGCACCGCAGACAAGTCGCGCACGCCACGCCCCCATCCTCGAGGCCGCAGAAGTTTTCCCTTGCATTTTTGTCCCGCGCTGGATATTTTTGTCTCTTCATTTAAGGATAGTCGACAATGACCTTTCTGCACAAACTCGTTGCAACAATCGACGCGCTGAACGAGAAGATCGGTACCGCCACCTCCTGGCTCACCACGCTGCTGGTGCTGGTGGTCTGTTACGACGTTTTCACCCGCTATCTGTTGCGCAAAAGCAGCATCGCGGTGCAGGAGATGGAATGGCATCTGTTCGCGGTCATTTTCCTGATGGGCGCGGCTTTCACCCTGAAGCACGATCGGCACGTACGGGTGGATGTGCTTTATATCAAATTCCCTGCGCGGGTGAAAGCGTGGGTCAACTTCCTGGGAAGCCTGATTTTCCTGGTTCCCTTCTCCATCCTGGTGATCTTTACCTGCCTCCATTTCGTGGAGAGCTCTTTTCTCATCCGCGAAACCTCACCCGACCCCGGAGGGCTGCCGGCGCGCTACGTGCTCAAGGCGTGCATTCCCCTGGCTTTCTTTTTGGTGCTGCTGCAAGGGATTGCGCTCGCGGCAAAATCGCTGCTCACGGTTCTCCAGACTGGCAAAGAGGAAGATAGAGAAGCCCATGGCTGAGGTGATGCCGTTCCTGCTCTTCGGCTCCGTTTTCCTGCTCCTCCTGCTGGGCTTTCCGGTCGCGTTCACGCTTGGGGGCGTGGCAATGCTTTTCGGTCTCTTCACCTTCGGTCTGAATTTCTTCAATTTTCTTCCCCTGCGCATCTGGGGGATCATGACCAATTACGTGCTCATCGCGGTACCGTTGTTTGTCTACATGGGCGTGATGCTGGAAAAGTCGGGACTGGCCGAGGAGCTGCTGGAAACCATGGCCTTGCTGTTCGGCCGTCTGCGCGGAGGACTGGCCATCTCGGTGGTGGTCGTGGGCGCGATGTTGGGCGCATCCACCGGCATCGTGGGCGCCACCGTGGTCACGATGGGCCTGCTGAGCCTGCCCACCATGATCAAGCGGGGCTACCACCCGGAGGTCGCCACCGGCACCATCTCCGCTGCGGGAACCCTGGGCCAGATCATCCCGCCCAGCATCGTACTGATTCTCCTGGGCAGCATTCTGAATG
>CAYQOI010000074.1:0-10674 GCA_964419085.1 uncultured Cytophagia bacterium
GCCGCGACCCTGACCGTTTTCGGTGGCGATCATGACGGTGGGGCGATAGTATTTTTCCACCAACCGCGACGCGACGATGCCGATCACGCCGGGGTGCCACCCTTCGCTGCTGAGCACGAAGACCGATTCCTTCTCCGGGACAAATTGCGTTTCGATGCATTCCACGGCTTCGGCCAGCGTGGCCTCGTCGATGTCCCGGCGATTGCGGTTTTCCGATTCCAGAATGGAGGCGATGTTGCGGGCCTGCTGTTCGTTGTCGGTGGTCAGCATCCTCACCGCACGGCCCGCGTCGCCCAAACGTCCCACAGCATTGATGCGTGGGGCGAGCACAAACACGACCTGGCCGGTGCCGACGTTTTTTCCCCACAACGCGGTGGCTTCCAGCAGCGCGCGCAATCCCACGTTCCCGGTCTGGCGCAAACGGTCAAGGCCGAATTTCACCAGCACACGGTTTTCGTCTACCAGAGGGACGATGTCTGCCGCGCTGCCCACCGCGACCAGGTCCAGCAACTCGAGCAGCTTTTCTTCGGGCAAATTCAGGCGGGCGCGCAGCGCTTGCAGCAACTTGAATGCCACACCCACGCCGGCTAGTTCCTTAAAGGGATAGCTGCAATCTTCCCGTTTGGGATTCAGAACCGCGAGCGCCGGGGGCAACTCATTGCCCGGCTGGTGGTGATCGCACACGATGACATCCATCCCCAGCCGGTTGGCCGTCGCGATCTCCCGCTCCGCGGTGATGCCGCAGTCCACTGAGATAATCAGTTCGAACCCGTTGTCCCGGGCATATTTGATCCCTCGCTCCGACAAACCATAACCTTCCACGAGACGTTCTGGAATGTAAAAGTCCGCGGGATGGCCCAGTTGGCGCAGGAAAAGCAGGAGCATGGAGGTCGCGGTGGTGCCGTCGACATCGTAGTCGCCATAGATCAGGATCCGCTGCCGTTTTTCCAAAGCCAGCAAAACACGCTGCACCGCGTCGTTCATGCCGGCCATGGCAAACGGGTCGTGGAGATGGCTGAGGCTGGGGCGAAAATAGCGCCGTGCGGTCTCCACATCTTCGACGCCGCGGTGGAGCAAAACTCGGGCGAGAATTGGAGAGGAGTTCAGTTCTTCGGCGAAGCGGAGGACCTGCTCTTCGCTCTGTGTATTTCTAATCTGCCAATCGGCGTCCATCTTTCACCTGAATCTGAGTACAAAAAATCAGCCCGAAGTTGCCCGATAAGCCGAATTCTGTCTTCTCCGGTCTCCCGGAGGAGGCGACCATTTATCTAGCCCCGCCATTGCTGACGGGGTCAAGCGACCTACCCGTTCCGCCATTCTCGGCGAAGCGAGAATCCAAGGCGGGCCACCTTGCAATCCACAGCCGCGTGCGCGGCCGGGATTAGCGGAACTTATTTGGTCTTGCTCCGGACGGGGTTTGTCATGCTTTTGGCATCGCTGCCAAAACGGTGAGCTCTTACCTCACCTTTGCACCTTCGCCTGTTTCAGGCAAATGCCTGACCATCGGCTGTGTGTTTTCTGTGACACTTTCCGTAGGGTCACCCCTCCTCCGTGTTACGGAGCGTCCTGCCCTGTGGAGTTCGGACTTTCCTCATCAGGTGCTGACCTGACGCGGTCGCCTGGGCAACTTCAGGCTGAATGAGATCCGTTGTCATTTTTGTAAACCAAAATTCTACCACACGACTCGCAGAGGATCAGCTTGTCCATGGCGCGAATCTCGACGAGCTTTTGCGGCGGAATCGCGGCGAAGCACCCCCCACAAGAAGAGCGATACACCTCAACCACCGCGGTGTTGCGCGTGCCCTTTCGGATCCGTTCATACTGATACAACACAGGTTTCGTAATATGGCTGATAATCTCCGCCCGCTGCTTTTCAAACGTCGAGGTTTCCTTTTCGGTGGCTTTGATTTTCTCCTGAAGTTCCGTTTCGCGCTCGCGCAACTCCTGTTCCAGGTCTGAGAGCCGTCCCTCCACCTCTTGCACGTCTTTCGATAGGCGCTCTTCCTGCTCGATGTTCTCGATAATCTGTGTCTCAGCCTCGTCGATCTTCTCTTTCATGCTGTCGATTTCCGCGGTGATAGCATCGTATTCCCGATTCGATGTCACCGCGTACAACTGCTCCTGATATTTTTTTTGCGTTTCCTGCAGAGCTTTGAGTTCGCCCTCCCAATGCACTTTCATCTTTCTTGCTTCATTCCATTCGGTCTTCAACTGATCGAGATGGGTGCGCGTCCGCTCCAATTCATCTTTTAACTCCTTGACTCGCCGCGGCAGGTCACCCTTGATCGCCTCCAGCTTGTGCAATTCTCTGTCCACATTCTGCAATTCGATCAGGCTCCGCAAGGTTGTTTTCAACGTCTATCCTCCAAAGATTGATTAAAGTCAGTCACTCCCATTGCACCAAAAAAAATGCACCCAAGATTCGGGTGCATTTGCTATTTTCGAAACAATCAATTGCTTCAAGATTCCAAAATCACGAATCACAAGCTGCAATTGCATTACATATACCAATTCCGCCTGTTCCCAACGTTTGTTCTCAAAACCAAAAAAATATATTAATTGATTAAAAAAAATGCAAGCTTTTTGTCTTGCATTCCGAACATCTTTGGGGAGATCGCGCGATGTTTCTCCAGTCACCCCAAAAACCATTGCAAGAGAACAAAGATTCTATATATTACAAGATCGAAACCGTGGGCTTCGATTAGGTAAGAAAACGCCCCACGCGATGGTGACGGGCGACAAATCTCCGCTCAACGACAACTGACGGCACAGGAATTGCTTGTCCGTTGCTCTTAATGCGAGGAAGATGAACGTCCCGACGCAACCATGTAAAAGTTACGCCAAGGGGTTCCCGGGTAGGATGGACCAAGACCGCCTCTACGGACAAAACAAAGGATGCTCTATGGCACACAGCGACGATTCTGTTCTAAACGGAGAACGACCTACCGTCCGCCGCTTAAACGGTAAGGCAAAGTTGACTTGCAGTTTAGCAAGACTTTGGATGTTGCCAGTCCTTGTCGCCGGGCTGCTTTCGGCACGGCAAGGGCAGGCGCAGGAAGTCACCATTACCGAGGACTTATCTATCCCCGGACATGCAATGAACGTGGCCAGCCACGGCTCCACCGTGATTACCTACAACGGGGTGATTTACTTTACCTACGTCGATGAGAATCTCAGGACAAAAGTCGGCATGTTGAAGAACGGGAAATGGACGTGGACCGTGGTGGAGCCCAACACCAAGAACGACCCCACGCACACCACGCCTTCTATCGGAATCGATGCCGAAGGCTACATTCACGCCGCCTACAACATGCACGGCGACCCGTGGCAGTATTCCATATCGGATCGACCGGAGGACATCAGCTCGTTCACCAAAATCCCTCCGGATGACCCGAGAATGATCCCTGGAAGCAAAATAACATATCCGATATTCATCCGGGATAACAACGGCGTCCTGTACGTGAGTTACCGGGACCAGCCGCCAAAAACAGGCAGCGGAGATATTGTCTACCCCGAGCTGCGGTCGGGAAACATTGCCAAATATGACGTAACCAAGAAGAGGTGGACGGCCATAGGCGGTGGGCCAAACGTCGATGTGGCCGAGGACAACAGTTACGGCGTCTACAAAGTGCGGCTGCGGTTCGACCGAAATAACAGGATGCACCTCGCTTGGTTGTGGCGATGGAAGGTCCCCACGGGCGGCGATGCCATGCAGCCCACGTATGCGTATTCTGATGACGGGGGTAAGACATTCTTCACTGCCAGGGGCGTTCAATATCATCTCCCCATCGACCATACGCAGCCCACCAGCCAGAATGCCGGGTTGGCAGCCGATGTTTCCTGGACGGACTACTGGGTGAAACTCAACGAGATGAGGGTCGCCATCGACATCGATGATAAGCCGCACATCGTTTTCAAAGATCAGGACAAGGTCTACAAAATGGTACAATGGACCGGCAGCAACTGGACGACGCCCCAATTCTGGGGCACGCTCAGAATCTGCATCAATCCCCGGGGAGACATCTTCAGAATGTATCAGACCTATCTGGAAATCAGCACCGACAATGGCAAAACCTGGAAACGCTACGACTACCCGGACTCCGGCAACTACACCTCGTTCATTTATGACGACCTGTATCTCAGGGAAACCAACAACCTGCGTTTCCAGGCGAGGAGAAAGTCGGACAACTTGATGAAGATCTGGACGGTAAAACTGGCCAACTCCGGCGCGACCGACTCCGTTGCGCCAAGTCCCCCCACGAACGTCAAAGCCACGCTGGGCGGGAACTGATTATTCCTTCGGAGGAAGGACCCCGGCTTCCTCGCATGTGGATTTGATCACAATCCCGATCATCATATTTCCCATCCACCAGAAAAATGTATTGAGGATTGCGTAAATCGATTTGACGCAAACTGAGGCCAGGCGCTTGCCCCCCAGAGCGCCGGCGACGTTTCTCAGAATCAAGTTGTGGTCCCATAACCTGATAGCCTTGATACAAGAAGCCCGGGTCAACACATAACTGGAAACCACCTGCTTGAGCAAGAGCTTGTTCCAGCGGAAAACGTAGTTGATCTCTTGTTCGTCCTCCTCCCAAACGGTCCCCAGAAGCCTGGCGACGATACCCGTGTGTGGCTCTATAAGGATAACTGCTCTCTTCGCAACCCGGAGCATTTCCGTCAACCCCAAGGCCGGCCTGGTCAGGTGATGTAAGCCATCCTGAACCAACACCAGGTCGTAGGCCTCGTCGTCCACATCAAGGCTCTCCGCATTTAATAGTTGCGTTTGCAACCTGGGGTCTCTTTTTCGGCAAAGCTCAAGTGCCTGTTCCGAGAAGTCGGAAACGGTTACAGACTTGAAGCCTGCATTCGCCAGGAAGGTGCCTTCCCCACCAACACCGCCGCACACGACCAGAACGTTCCAGTCGTCCGGCCGAGTATTGGTCAGGCGAAGAAGTTGCCGGACAGCGATCCGCAGTCTGCGGTCGCGCAGATATCTGATGAGCGGATCTTTGCTATCATGAAACCACCACCGCTGCAGGTCGGATTTCGAGTAGAGCTTCTCGAAAGCCTGCTTCTGTCTATTCACCCCGTTACGTCTCAAAAGCAAACGCCGCCTTTCAGCTGCGCTCCTTATCATCACAGAGACTGAGCACAGGACAGCCAGGAATCAGTGCCGCTGCGCCCCGGTCATCTGTTCGTAAATCCACGCATACGTCTTGCGCATACCATCTTTCAATGAGATCATCGGTTCCCAATCCAAATAGGACCGGATCAAGGTGTTGTCACTGTTTCTTCCTTTTACTCCCTTTGGCGCGGAAAGGTTGTAATGTCGCTGCAGTTTTATGCCAGCGATCTCTTCAACAATATCGACTAACTGATTGATGGTCACCAGTTCGCTGCTTCCGAGATTGATGGGTTCGAGGATATCGCTCTCCAGAATCGCCACCGTTCCCTTGATGCAATCGTCGATATACATGAAGCTACGGGTCTGGGTGCCGTCGCCCCAGATCTCGATGTCATGCTTTCCGGTGAGCTTTGCCTCGATGACCTTTCTGCAGATGGCGGCAGGGGCTTTTTCCCGGCCTCCATCGTAAGTCCCGTGCGGGCCGTACACGTTATGATAGCGCGCGACCCTCGTTTGCAAGCCGTAATCCTCGCGAAAGTGGCGGCACATGCGTTCGCTGAACAGTTTTTCCCAGCCGTATCCGTCTTCCGGCATCGCAGGATACGCGTCGGACTCCTTGAGAGGCTGCACGTCGGCCGTGGCCTGTTTGTCCGCGGCGTAAACACAGGCAGATGATGAAAAGAAATAACGCTCCACGTCGTACTTGTGGGCGGCCATGAGCAAATGGGTGTTGATCAGCACGCTCAGCATGCACGCAGCTTTGTGGTTTTCGATAAAGCCAATTCCCCCCATGTCCGCGGCGAGATTGTAGACGATGTCCGCGCCTTTCAGTGCACGCTCGCACGCCGCCTTGTCCATCAGATTGAGATTAAGATTCTCAGCCTCGGGAAAATGTTGGAACCATTCGCCAAATGGCTTTACATCGATGGCTCGGACGTTCACATCTCCTCTCTGCAAAAAGTGGGCAACCAGGTGTCCACCGATAAAACCTCCTGCACCGCACACCGCAATAGTCCTAGTTGACATCGTGCTGTCCTCCTCAAATGAATATCAAAAGTCTTACGATTTCGGAATGTCGTAGTGTGTCAAGCCCAATAGCTGACAGACCACTTTGTAAATAAATGCCGGGTTATTGTAAAGATAGCGCCGCCACAGGCGCTTGGGTTCCTGGCTGAGACGATACAGCCATTCCAACCCACTCCGCTGGATCCAACGCGGAGCCTGTCTCACCCGCCCGGAATGAAAATCGAACGCCGCCCCGACCCCGATCATCACCCTGGTATCCAGCTTGTGAATAAACTCCGCCATAAACCTTTCTTGCTTCGGCGTGCTCAGCCCGACCCAAAAAATATCCGGTTTGGTCCTTTTCACCAGTCCCCGAAGATCCCGCTCTTCCTCCTGATTCAAGGGGCGAAAAGGGGGCGTGTAGGTTCCGACAACATTCAGCTTGGGGAATCGAGCCCGCAGAGCCTCGGCTAGATCCTGTGCGACCCCATCTGCCCCGCCGTAGAAAAAGTGGCGAAAGCCGGTCGTCTCGGAATGTCCACAAACCGCCAGCATCAAGTCCGGGCCGTAAACCCGATCCATCTGCTGGAATTTTCCAACATATTTCCCCAACCAGACAAGCGGCATGCCGTCGGGCGTACACAACGTCGCACGGTTGAGAATGACTCTCAAGTCGGGGTCCCGCTGGGATTCCATCACCCCATGTACACCGGTCACGCAGATGTACCCCTTCTCCCCGCGCACAATGATCGATTCGATATGTTGCAACGCCATTTCCATGTTTATGGCACTCACGCCAACCCCGAGGATATTCATGCAGTCCAGATTCATCTTTCAGTGTGTTCACTGTTGGAGCAAGTCAATTCGTTGCCTGATTCTTTTCCAAAGCCGGAAGCCGATTCTGTTCCGCCATCAAGTAGTTTGCCACCGCCTGTGCAATTGCTGCGTAACCATATTTGTTGGGATGTCCATCCGCGTTCGAAGGGTAAATCTGTTTCCTACCCAGAGCCTCTCTCAAAGCAGGCAACGCATCGATGTACGGGATAGACTGGGTGTTAAGAAATGAGCAGAGCTTGTCTTTCGCCAGTCTCTCATATTGAATCAATTTGTCGATGGTCCCACGATTCTTTAAATCAGGAACCTCACGGAGAAGAGGATAGAACACGGTCTCTTTGGTAGGAATAAGCACCACAATCAGTCTGATGTGCCGACCCCGGCAGATCTCTTGCATTTGATCAATAGCCTGCTCGCAAATCCGCATACCTTCAGCCACCCTCGAATCGTCCAGGTTCAGGGCGACAAATCGGTCCATGGGTCTGAACCCGGTTTTCAGACCTCTCGCACGATCCTGGTAAACAGTCAGCGCCGGGTTGTGCGTTTTTTTCTGCAATTCAAGAAATCGAAACAGGTCTCCCACTGCAAATACGACCTTGCGGTAAAGAATGCTGTGATGCGCCAGCCAATTTCTGAGGGCACCAAAGGATCTTCTTTGCGCACCGAAGGTGGTGATTTGCCTCGCGCTATGAAGATCGTCGGCGCCGTCATCCCTTGGGCGGAAGCTTTCCCAATGATCGTTGAAATAGACGCTGTTGTACGCGCCCGCCAGGTCGTTACCGAAATAAAAGCCCACAAGAACAATCGCGGGGCTTAAGCGCAGGGCCTTGTCCTGAAGCAAGCTGAGGTACTGAAGGGGAGAATAACCTCCCAATGCGAGATTGTAGACCTTTCGACGCATCAGTCGTTCCAGTTGAGCAGGCCAGGAGTCGTCGGCCAGAGCAGAAACGCCGTACGTTTGTGAATCCCCGATGGCTACGATGTCGGCCTGTTTCGGCACGGCTCTGTTCCTGAAGCCCCATGCGTCGTGCCCGGCCGAATTGGGACGGATGCGCACCCCCAGGACATCGTCGTGCTCCAAAACCGGCATCAAGTAGTTTACCGGATCCAACCAGATGCGCAGCAGGCCTTCGCACAGCAACAAAACGAGAATGGACGTGATCACCAGCAGCATGCCGTTGACCAAAAAGCGCCCGTTTCGCATCTGTTTTGTCATTGTCCGGCCCCTTTCATTCCCGGTGGTGTTTTCCGGCTCGCAATGTTCAACTGTCCTCCCTCATCCCAAACATTTTCTGACACCGTCGGCGAAGTTTTTTACCATTCGCTCCAGAGTAAATCGCCCGGCCGCACGGCGACATCCTTCTCTGAGTTTACCGATGGCGTCACGGTTACGACATAAAGAGATGACCGCCTCGACATAAGCGCTCAGGTCGTCTTCCACCATCAAACCGTTGTCTCCACTCTGTAAGTACTCGATTTCCGGACTGTGGTACGGAAAGTTCGTCGTGATCATCGGGGTCTGCGTCGCGAAGGAATCCAAAATCACCAGCCCCACAAGACCCGGCATGAGCAAAACGTCGGCCAGTTTAAAAAAAACCAGACGTTCCTTCCCGAACTTCGGCCCCACATAGTGCACCCAATCTCTGCGGCGGGCTGCTTCCTGAACTTTTTCGGCCTCGGGCCCGGCCCCCAGAAAAAGCATCTGAAATTCAGGGACTCGTTGCTTGATTTTGTCACACACTTGCACGAGAAAGTCCAGCCGTTTCTCGCGATACATCCCACCGCAAAAGAGCCCAGTGAATCCGTCTCGCAAACCCAATTGCTGTCGCGCGGCCTCCACTTCGGCCTTTGTGAGCTCTGCGTAGGCCTCGGCTAAGCCGTGGGTGTCGATCGCGTTTTGCACCACCGTAATCCTGGACTCCGGGTAGCCCGCCTTCACGATGATCTCTTTCACCGATTCGGTGTAGGCAAACCACCAGTCGCATTGCTTGATATACAGTCGCTTAAAGCGATTACGCAAGCTGTCCGGTTCCGCTTGCAAATTGAGACCATGGCCCCACAGCGCCAGCTTCGTGGGGAGAACGCGGCGCCGGAACATCAACAGGTAGTTGAGCAGTAGTCGGTTTGCCTGCTCCACCACGATCAGATCGTGGGTGCGTATCCACCGCCAGCAGGGTTGCCAGATCAATTCGTAGCGACCCACCCCGACGGTTCGGTTCGGCACGTAATGCGCCCAGGGCAGGTCCACCTCATCGCGCTTCAACGCGTTGGAATCCTTGTGCTTGCCGTAAACCAAATTCAAGACAATCCCATTGCTGTGCAGCTCTTCGCGGAGTTGCTCATAAAACTCCACCCGGTACTGCGGCAAAAATCGATATATCACCAACACATTCGGCTTTTCCATCGGACACTTTGATCAATCAGGCCTCTATCTCTGCCCGGGCTGCGTTGTGATACTCCTTCCGCTTTCTATACTCTTCGTATTCATAATTCAGGGCACCAAATAAATGTCCAAACTGAACAGCGATACGCAAGATTCTTTGGATGGCGTAGACCCGGCCTCGCAAAAGCTCTAAGGGCACCAACAAGGTAAAAAGAAAGATGCCAAAAACCGCCTTGGCAAACGCGTAAGCTTGCTTAAGAAGTCCGGTGCGCTGCTTTTGCACCTGTGTGTAGGAGATACCGCCGCGGAAACTTCGCTGCAGCAGCCAGCTAAACGTGAGGCGATGCTCGGGCTGATATTCGAACACCTTGGCTTCGTCGCACCAAAAGAATTTCGCGCCGGAATCCAACATCCGGGCAAACAGATCGATATCTGAACCGCCGGTCAATCCAAACTTTGGATCGAATTGAAATTGGTCAAACAAGCTCCGGCGTAGAAACGCATTTGCCGTGCGCGTAAAGCGAAAGTCCAACCGATACCCAGTGGCAAAACGAGGCCGGTAGAAAAAAAGCTCAGCATCCAACCAGTTTGGCTGCGTGCCGTCGACTCGAGGCAAAACCGGGCCGAAGAAACCGTCACCGTCGCAGTTTTTGCATCGCCAGAAGGCCACGAGCCAATCGCTTGTGGCCACTTCGTCATCGTCGATGAACGCAATCCAATCGGCTCGAGCACTTCGTACCGCGAGGTTCCGTGCCAAAGCGATGTTCTGCTCCGGCTCATGATAATAGCGAATGGTGAAACCATCCGCAGCCTTTCTTTCAACAACTTCGCGAGCAGTCTGTTCTGTATCGTTATCCACCACGATGATTTCATACGCGAACGGTCCCGGATACAGTGCCGCTAAACTGTCAAGCAGCCTTTCCAACTGATCCGGCCTTTTGTACGTCGCTACACAGATAGAGATGTCAGGGATGGTGTTTGCCGTTTTCATCTGGTGCCTTTTTGAGTAGAATAACGAGAGATAAGACTCAGACCAACTATGAAGGAGAATTCACCCGCGGCAAGCCCGAGCAGACTACCGGGCGTATCAAAAGACAAAATGCCAAAATAGCCGGCGGTCAACGAGATAAACGCCGCCATGGCACCAACTTTGAAAAGCGCCTTAAACCGCTCTTTGATCTGCAAGTACGTAGACAAACTGCGGCGCATGCTTTGAAAGAGAAAAACCGTGCCCCAAAGGGATATAAGCAGAGGCAGCCCCTCGATCTGTTTGTGAAATACCCTGCTACTGACAAACGATTGTAAGAGGTACAGAACACCTGTGTAT
>CAYQOI010000075.1:0-10594 GCA_964419085.1 uncultured Cytophagia bacterium
CTTTGATCTTCTTGGACGTACGGCTCTGCCCGGGATATTCGACTCGGCCATGGAACATTCCGGCCAGATTGTTCACGAAGCTCTCCGCGATCCGTTTCAAATCCCGCAACGTCAGCGGACATTCTTCCAGCTCCGCATCCAGCAATCTTTCCTGGATGACCGAGTTCACCATGCTCTTGATCCGGCTGATGGTGGGGTCTTTCAAGGTTCGGGAGCCGGCTTCCACCGCATCGGCAAGCATCACGATTCCGGCCTCTTTGCTTTGCGGCCGGGGACCGTGGTAGCGAAAGCTCGCCTCGTTTACTTCCGCCTCGCCGTTTTGTGCCTTCGCGTTTTCCAGCGCCTTGTGGTAAAAGAACTTGATGAGGTTCGTGCCATGATGCTGCGGAATGAATTCGCAGATTTCCCTGGGGAGCTTGAACTGCTCCGCGATCTCCAACCCGCGCTTCACGTGGCTGATGAGGATGAGACAACTCATGGTCGGGGTGAGCTTTTCGTGCGGGTTCTTGCCGCCCTTTTGATTCTCCACGAAGTACTCGGGCTTGTCCATTTTGCCGATGTCATGGTAATAGGAAGCCACCCTTGCCAGCAGCGCATTGGCCCCGATGGCCTCGGCCGCGGCCTCCGAAAGATTTCCCACCATGATGCTGTGATGGTACGTGCCCGGTGCGCGGATCGCCAACTGGCGCAGCAAAGGCTTGTTCAGGTCGGACAGCTCCAGCAGGGTCGAGTCTGTGGTCATCTTGAAGATATACTCGAAAATGATCATCAGGCCGTAAGTCAGGATCGGCGAGAAGATGCCGTTCAGAATGCCGAACAGCCACATTTCCCAAAGCTTGGAGATGGGCGCCCCCTTGAGGAATTCGATGGTTCCGATGGAAACTACGTATGCCGCAGAGATGGAAATCATCCCGCGAAGAATCCACACACGCGCCTGCACCTCGTGCACGGCATAGGTCGCCACGGTACCGACAAACAGCGAGACCATCATGATCTCGAATTCGTTGCCGCGCAGCGCGCCCAGCAGGATGCTCAGCGTCACGGTGCTGGCAAACGCCATGCGCCGGTCGAAAAAGATGGTCAGCAGCATGGAGGCGATGGAGATAGGGATGAGATATTTGTAATTGGAAGCCAGGTCGAATTCGTTCATCAGAAACGCAATCACCACGACCAGCATCATGGTCAGAAAGACCATGACCATCTTCTTTTCATCTTCGAAGATCTCTTTGCGTGACACAAACAAGAACGTGACCACAAACGACAGGGCGAGCATGACGATGAGCGCGCGACCCAAATAGGGCAAAAACAGACGTATTCCACCTTCGTGCGCTTGTTTTTCCGCCATCGCCTCGGCCAGGGAGCGCAGTTTGTCCAGAATCTCTTTGGTGACGATTTCATGAGACCCCACGATGCGCTCGTTTTTCAACACAAATCCTTTGGCCAGCGGGACGTTGTCTATGGCCTCTTGAATCCGGCGATCGGTTTCGGTCTTGTCGTACAGCAGATTGGGTTTGAGAAACGCGATAATGATGGGGTAGCCGACTTTCTCCACATGACTCTTCTGCCCAAAAGTCTGGCGCAGATTGCTCAACACGACTTCGCGGTAAGTATCGACGTTAAAAAAGTTGCCGAGTTCTTCCAACATCTCGCCGTCAGGCGAAACAATCGACACCTTGCTGAGGTATTGGGGAATCTCTTCCGAGGACAGATTCAAGATGCCGATGGCATAGATATCCACGAGAATTCTGCGGAAATTTCGCTTTAAATAGTCAAAGGTCGACTTTGCGCGGGCGGTGCCGTTCTTGAAGCCCTTCCGGCCGCTTCGATGATCGGTGGAATCGAGTGCGGCCGCGAGGAGTTCAGGACGATAGAGAGACGGGACCGTGGACTGCTCCATGATAATCGAATATTTGGAGAGCAAACGCTGAACCGCCTGCAGTTTGGCCGAGTCGGATGCGGGGGCCACACGAATGGAATCGAGTTTTTGAAAGAAGCGATCGAACGCCTCGATGGAGCTCCGGGCTATGCTGTCCGAACGGACAAACACGAAAGGCACGCGTTCAGCGGCCAGCTTGCGATCATGCGCGATCTCTTCTTCGCTCTTGTTGATGTCGAAGATAAACGGCGCGATGATCTCATCGCCGACGTAGACGTCCCCCACCTTGAGGTTAGTGAACTGAAACGTCCGGCTGGCAGGAAACATCAAAACGATGGTGAGGATGGTGGCCGCAAGAATCACCATCTGAGGCGTGTAGCGCCACAATCCCTCGCGCGGCCACACCTGCTGCAGCCGGTCCAACACCTTCCCCGGTTTCAGCTCAGGCTTAACGATCTTAGGCAAAGAAGTTACTCCGAAGTGAATCGCTTAGTCGCGATGATTTGTTTGCTTGCTCTCATGGAGGTCGTAGGCCTTGATGATGTCGCGTACAAGGCGGTGGCGTACGACGTCGCGCTCGGTCAGGTAAACGAACTTAATGCCTTCGATGTTTGCCAGGATCGTTTGAATCTGAACCAGGCCGGAAGAGCGCGGATCCGGCAGGTCGATCTGCGTCACATCCCCGGTTATGATGGCTTTGGAATTCACCCCCAGGCGGGTGAGCAGCATTTTCATCTGGTTGAACGAGGTATTTTGCGCTTCATCGAGAATGACGAACGCGTTGTTCAGGGTGCGGCCGCGCATATACGCCAGGGGCACGATCTCGATGACGCGTGACTCCAGATACCGCTTCAGCTTGTCAGACGGAATCATCTCTTCCAGCGCGTCGTAAAGCGGGCGCAAATAGGGATCGATCTTCTCCTTGAAGTCCCCGGGCAAAAAGCCGAGACGCTCCCCCGCCTCCACCGCGGGCCGAGTCAAGACGATGCGTTTGACCACCTTGTCGCGCAGTGCAGCCACGGCTAGGGCGACCGCCAAAAAGGTCTTGCCTGTGCCGGCCGGACCCACAACAAAGGTGATGTCGTTTTCGCTGGCCGTTTCAAAAAATGCCCGTTGCCCGGCGCTCTTCGGTTTGATAGAGCCCTCTTTGGTGTAAAGAATCACCGGACTTTCCGGGCCTTCCGCCCCGGACACGGGATGGACCGCGGTACCGTTGACGGTGTCGATTACCGTATCCAGATCCTTTTCGGTAACGGGTTGGTTGCGCATCAACATCAGGATGAGTTCTTCAAAGATCTTCTGCAACGTGCTGACTGCGTTTTCTTCGCCCTCCAGAATCAACTCGCCGCCCCGGGCAACAATCTTGGTGTTGAATCGGCCTTCGAGTTTTTTCAGATGCACATCGTGCTGCCCAAACAGGCTCAGTTGGTCGACCCCTTTGATGGAAATCCGTCGTTTTACTAATTTCTCGCTTTCCACGACCTCACGTTTACCTTGAATTTAACAAAAAAAGCTCTTGCTTGTTGACTCTATGCCAACACTGCAAGAGCTTTTTGCCAGAAAGTTCTAGGCGATGCTTTGAAAACTATAGGCTGAACTAGACAATAAAACTAAATACCTCTCGAATCAAACTTCTATCGAGGGATTTTCAGCACTTGATACGGATAGATGAGACTCGGTTCATCGCCGATCACGTCTTTGTTGGCCTCATACAACTGGCGCCATTTCGTGGGATCGCCGAGGATATCGATGCTGCCGGCGATCTTCGACAAATTGTCGCCCCGGCCAACCAGGTACTCATCCGGTCCGCTTTCACGCTGAATCTTGAAAATCTGATCCGGATAGATCAAGTCGGGATCTTTGATCTGATCACGATTGAACGAATAGATCCGAATCCACTGGAATGGATCGCCATAGATATCCGGTTTTTTGGCAATCCTCCAGAGATAATCCCCGCGAACTACCGTATACTCATCGTACAGGCCCTTGGGCATTTTAGCCCTGAGCTGCGAAATCTTTCCCTCCAGACTTGCGATCTTATCCCGCATCTCGGTGAGTGCGGAGATTTTGTTCTCCTTAAGCCCCGCGAGTTTTTCTTCCAACGCATCCAATTCTTTGCGCCGTTTGAAAAGGTCTTCGGGAGACAGCGCACCGAGCGCGTTCAAATCACTTTCCAGGTTGTTGAGCTCACCGCGGTAAGCGTTGACATCTGCTTCGGTGACACCGATGGTCTGATAAATCTCAGCCCAGACGTCTTTGGTTTGACCCTCAACGTCGGCAATCTGAGATTTCAACGACTCGATTTCGGTGTCGACTTTTGCGATCTCATCTTTCGCTGCTCTTTCTCTGTCTGCCCACTCCTGAAGCTGCGCTTTGTACTCCTTCATGGTCATCTCTTGCGCAAAGCTCACGGTGGTCCCCACCGTCAGCAGCAACATCACCAGCAAAGAGCAGGCAAAGAGAGTTTTCACAACAGCTTTCATGTTAACCCTCCTAATTTCGTATGGTAGAGATACACCGTCCTACTGACCAAGGCGTTTTTTAACTGCCTCCAACTCATCTTTTGTTTCCTGCAGCTCTTTGCGCTTCTGGTTAAGCTCACTTTCAAGCCTGCTTTTTTCCCTCCTTCTCTCCTCCAGAGTGTTTTCAGCAGACAGGGCCGCATTTTTTTGCTCTTCCAGTGCTTGAAGCTGCTCAGCATTGGGGTGCTTCGTACATCCAACAAACGAGAAAGAAGAAACCACGAGCAAAACAGCACAGAACGACAGAACGATCTTTCTGATCATCGACGTTTCACCTCCTTCCTGGTTCAAAGCTTTTCAAAATGGAATTGCAGATCGATGCTAAGTCGCTGGGGAAAATGACATTTACCTCCGCTATTCTGGACAGCACCAGCAAACATAGCAAAAAAAAAACTAATTGTCAAGCAAAAAAGGGGCTCAAATGACTTTCAGACCCAGTTCCCGCAACTGCTCCGCGCTCACCTCAGAAGGCGCGCCGTCCATCAAAGAGAGAGCACTGTTGGTCTTCGGGAACGCGATCACCTCGCGAATCGACTTCTCTTTGGCCAGCAACATCACCAGCCGATCGAAGCCAAACGCGATCCCCCCGTGCGGTGGCGCACCATATTCGAAAGCCTCCAGGAGAAAGCCAAACTTATCCCGCGCCTCCCGGTCGTCGATGTTCAAAAGATTGAATATCTGGTTCTGTAGCTGGCGATTGTGGATCCGGATGCTGCCCCCGGCGATCTCATATCCGTTCAGCACCAAATCGTAGGCCTTCGCCCGCACCGCACCGGGGTCTTGCGACAGCTTGGAGACGTCTTCATCCCGCGGCGCTGTGAACGGATGGTGCAGGGAAACGTAGCGTTTCTCTTCAGTATCAAACTCCAGCAAAGGAAACTCCGTGATCCAGACAAGCCGGTATTCATCATCGGAAACCAACTGTTCTTTTTCTGCGATCTTCAACCGCAGCACGCCGGCCAGACGCAACGCGTTCTCTTTCGTGTCCGAAATCAACAAGATGAGATCTCCCGGCTCCGCGCTAAACGCCTCGTTGATCCCGGCGATGGCTTCACCGGAAAAAAACTTCGCGAGCGCGGAGTCCCACCCCGAATCGCTCACCTTGAGCGCGACGAGTCCCTTTGCGCCTTCCGCCACCATCGCCTGGGTGAGCGTGTCGATATCTTTGCGCGAGTAACGGGCACCGCCCTTCACCAGCACACCGCAGACGATTCCTCCCGCCTCGACGTTGTTGGCGAAAACCTTGAACTCGCTTCCCCGCACCGACTCGGTAATCTCCACCAATTCCAGCCCAAAGCGCAGGTCGGGCTTATCCGTACCGAAGCGCTCCAGGGCTTCCTGGTAGGTGAGTCGGGGAACCGGAAGCTCCAGGTCGAAATCGAGGACCTCTTTGAAAATCCGTCGCATCAACTGCTCGATAAGACCCAGGACATCGTCCATCTCCACAAAGGACATCTCCACGTCGATCTGGGTAAACTCCGGCTGCCGGTCAGCCCGGAGATCTTCATCTCGGAAGCATTTGACGATCTGGAAATAGCGGTCCAACCCCGCGACCATGAGGATTTGCTTGTACGTCTGCGGGCTCTGCGGTAGCGCGTAAAACTTGCCTTTGTGAATCCGGCTGGGAACAAGATAGTCCCGCGCGCCCTCCGGCGTGCTGCGCATGAGAAACGGCGTTTCCACCTCCACGAAGCCGTTCTCGTCAAAAAAACGGCGCACCACCTGGTAGGTTTGGTGGCGCAACAGAAGATTGTTCTTCATCGCCGAGCTGCGCAGATCCAGATAGCGATATTTGAGCCGCAATTCTTCGGAGACCTCGACGTTCTCATCCACCCCGAAGGGCGGGGTTTTCGCCGGGTTGAGAATCTTCAGCTCATCCGCGTAGACTTCGATTTCGCCGGTGGCCAGGCCGGGATTGACCATCCCCTCCGGGCGAGGCTGAACGCTCCCTCTTACCGCGACCACAAACTCGCCGCGCAGCGTCTTGGCTTTCTGGTGGAGTGTTTCAGAACGGTTGGGGTCGAAGACGATCTGGGTCAGGCCGTAGCGGTCGCGCAAGTCGATGAAGATCAGCCCTCCGTGATCTCGGCGCCGGTGCACCCAACCCATCAAAACGACGTTTTCTTCGGCGTTTGCGGCTCGCAGTTCACCACAGGTGTGCGTCCGCTTCCATCCCTCCAGCTTGTCCAATTTTCCTTACCCTCCTAACAATGAATTCACATCAGCGCTATCTTCTCCAGAGTGCCGAATCAATACCCGAACGCGTAGGTCTGGCGAATCGTCGTGTTCCCCAATGACGCGTCGACGACGCCGAAATCATTCCAGCGCCGGATGCGGTTGACGACACAGCGTTCCACTGCAGCATTGTTCAAGTCCGAGTAGACGATCTCCACGTCTTTGACCGTGCCTTCCGGTGTGATGGTGAACCGCACAACGATTTTGCCTCGCAGTTTGGGATTTCTCTTCAACTGCCGTTCATAACAGTATTGAATGGCTTTGTTGTGTCTTAGTACTACTGCCTGAATGTCGTCCGGGTTCCTTCCACCAGCGCGGTTGCCGCCCTCCTCTTCGATGAGCGGAGAGTCACTGGTGACGACCAATTCGCCGGTGCGAGCGATCTTTGCACTGTTTGTCTCGGCCAGATCCGAGACCAATTCGTCGATGCTCCCGCCGCCCTCGGCGCGTCCCCCTTTCACGCCGCCATGTCCGCTGCGGCCCGAAGCTTCGGCCGCGGTCGCCGACCGAATTCCGGACAAGCCAGAGACGACCTGATCGAGATCTGTTTTCGCCGCCATCACATCGCCCAGCAGGTCCGCAACCTCGCCGCCTTTGGCTGTGCTGCCGCTGCTGGTGAGAAGCGCGAGAATCCCCTGGGAACTCACTTTGCTGGCGATTTCCGCGTTTGTGGGTCCTTTTCGGGCCCGTCTGGCGACCCGGCCGCTCCCCTTCTTCGCAGCCTGCGAAGAGGCCTTCGCTTTCCCTTGCGCCTGTGCAGGCGAACTCTTCTTTGCAGCTCCTGGCTTCTTTTTCCGCGCAGCCTGCTCCTTTTTGACCAGGTCTCCCTCTGCCGGGGGCGCTTGAAACGTCACCTCTCGCTGCACGATCTTCCTGGCGAGGCGCTTCTGCACCTGCTGAATACGGTCGAGATTCTTCGGCAACGGGTGAAGCAAAAAGTACGTCGCCACGACGGTATGAACGAGCAGAGAGCTGACCAGAATCGTATAGTACCGCTTGTCCAGAGACTCGCCAAATCTCCTGCGGAATGTTTCTGGAAATGAGAGCTCGGAAGTGTCCAGGAAATCATCTTCCAGAGAATGATGCGCTTGTTTTATTTCCACAGACGGTTTTCTTTTTTCTTTGCTCATGTAACAACGTCCCTGTTTGATTAATCCATCCTCAAGTCCGCGCGCAGGACTCAGCTTTCCTTCTGATAGACCACCAGCCGCATGTTGGGAAAATCCGCCGCGCCGCAGGTCGCCATCACCTTGACCAGGTCGCGATACGCGATGCTTTCGTCGCCCTGAATGGTCACCTTTCCGGTAAAAGGAATCCCGTACTGTTCTTCCATCTCCTTGGCTTTGCGGGCATGCACGTCCAGCGCTTGCTTCAACGGTTTGAGAATAAAGCCCCGGGTCTTTTGCAGTTGTTCAAAACTCATGACCGGCTTGCCGTTGAGCAGGATCATCTGCTTGGAGACCACGAGATCCAGGGCGGTCACGGGCTTGTTGTGAATCGTGGATTTTGGTAGAGTCAGCGAGTCCGACGGCTGAATCAACTGCCCTTCACTGGCAAATGATTTGAGTAAAAAGACCAGAATGATGGTGAACATATCCATCATCGAGGTGAGGTTCAGCCGGTCTACTCTCGAGGTTACTCGATGTTTCTTACGTCTAGATGGGATGTATGCCATTGCAGTCGCCTGTTTCTGAAACGTTAATTTAGAGCAGAGCCGCGCTCACCGAAACCTTAGGAAACAGAAGCACCTGCTGGTCCTTCACTTTTATGGAACGGGCGGCGTCCATCGTGCTCACCAGGGTCTGGTAATCGACTTCCGGCTCCGCCTGGATCACCACTGACTCATCGTCCTCGAAGCGACCAGCGGCCTTCTGCTTTATCTCATACAGCTTCTCTGACAACGCAGCAAAATCGTACATGCCATCTCGCTTCGGCACACTCGGCCCTTTGCCTTGCTTCAGAATGGCCGCCTTGCTGGAGATGAAAAACCCGTGGTCGGTGATGGTGATCGCCAGCTCGAGCTTCTTGGCTTTCGCCGGGGCTTGCTGCACCTGACCGGCTTGCGCGGTAGCGGCAGGCGGTAGATTCAGATCGATAACGCTGATTTTGAGAAACTGCGCCGAGGTCAAAAGCAGCGGAATGATCACCACCATGAGATTCATCACCGGTGTCAAATTCGGCTCGGCGTCTTCCAACAGCATTCTCGAGCGCCTGTACGAAGGTCGGTAGGCCATCTCATCTATTCCCGGTTATCAGGTTGATCAGTTTCACCGTGTGCTCATCGATCTCATCGATGATCTTCATGGTCTTGTTGTGCAGGAAATTGTAAAACACAATCGCGGGCACCGCGATGGCCAGTCCCAGCAAGGTGGTGTTCATGGCCGTGGAAATGCCCGCGGCCAGAAAAACGGACTTCTGCGTCGCGTCGTAGCCGGCTTCGGAAACCGCACTGAAGGCGAGGATCAGGCCGTAGATGGTTCCCATGAGCCCGATCAGGGTGGACACGTTTCCGATCATCGCCAGAAAACTGGTTCTCTCCTGCAGCTTCGGGATCACCTCCAGCGTCCCTTCGTCCACCGAGTTCTGAATGGTGCGGAAGTCGGTGGTTTGTGTCTCGGCCACCTTGCGGATGCCTGCGCCCACCACACGGGCCAGGGCTTTGTCTCTGGCGGATTCGCACAACTCCAGGGCACGCTTGTACTCCTTGGCCTGTACCAGCTTGCGAATCTCGGCCATGAATTTGCTGGCATTGATATTCGACTTCACCCAGATGTAGTAGCTTCGCTCAATCGCAATTGCGACCATGAATGCCGCGGTGAACAACAGTGCCCACATAAAAAGCCAACCAGAGGCACCTGGACGAAATTGTTCGAGCAATTCAGCCATGATATAAACTCTCCTCAGTTAAGGGTTTCAAATTTTAGAGCTAATTCGTTTCATTCGCAAGCAGTTTTTTGACCTGTTCGGCGCGATGCACCTTGTCGAAGTCCGCGTCGAAAAACCAGGTTTTCGACGGCGCGGCTCGCAATTCGCTATCAAATGTTCGCGTCACAAATGCCATTTTATCCAACTTCAACGCGGGGCGCGAGGGTAAGATGGCCACGTTGGGTTTCTCGAGAATCGCTTCGATGAGGATTTCATCCAGAACGATCTCCTTTTTCTTCCGAGCCGATGTGGAATCATCTTGTGCCACCGCCCCCGCCGCTTCTTGCGCGTGGGCCCGAATGGAAATGGAGAGAAGCCCCAAAATGAACGCCAAAATGAACACCAGTCTACGCATCCTACGTTACTCCTCATTTGAGTCCATGTGATCCTGCCCATGCTCTTCGCCGGCGGCGTCAGGGCGTTCCCCCGACAACACTTTCCGCAACTGCTCCAGATCCTGAAGCCTCCAGACTTGCACCACCGCCTCCAGACTGCCGCGCGATCCATCTCTGTCGGTGGCCTCGATGGCGACGACGTTCTGGCCCTGCTCGAGAAAGCGCGCGATGTTCAGCGTATGTGCGGCGGGCTTTCCACCTTTCGGAGCAGCGAATTCGGCCACAAAACGCCCGTTGCAGTAAACCCGGGAGGAATCGTCCACCGCCAGCAAAACGCGGCCGGAGATGGGAATTCCGGAAACCGCAAACTCGCGCCGGAAATACACTTTGTCCGGTCGCCGGATGGCCCGAGAAAGGTCATCGGTCTGCAGCGGCGACTCGGAGGAAATGGTGGTGGCCTGTTGGCTGGAATCCAGTCCCGCCGCAAACGTCGGGTCAATCTCGGTCAACCAGACGGCGCTGGCCAGCGTGTCGGCAATCGCGGTCGCCGCACCCTCACGGTAAGCGGGACTCCACAACGAGTCGCTGAAGCTCACGTCGGTCCACCCGGGTTCCTGGGTCGCGCTGGCGCGCCAATCGCTGGAACTGGGAAAGACCTCGGCGTCCAACTCGAGGCCAAGCTGCGCCGCGTACTCCTCAGG
>CAYQOI010000076.1:0-10574 GCA_964419085.1 uncultured Cytophagia bacterium
GTTCAATGCGCCGGCCGATCTGAACTTTGCCGACGCCTTCTCGAAAGTCCGGATGCGCGTTCACCTGAGTCTTCATGAGGATGAGACCTCCAATTTCAGCCACTGGCACATCCCTCAGGCACACTATCTGGAGTCGTGGAGCGACGCGCGTGCCTTCGACGGAACCGTGAGCATCATTCAGCCGCTCATTTTGCCCCTTTACGGCGGGAAGTCGATGCACGAATTGATGGCTGTCCTGCTGGAGGAAGCGGGCAAGTCCGACCACGACATCGTGAAAGAGACCTGGCGCGGCAAGGTGAAAGACGGCGAGTTCGAGAAATTCTGGCGCAAGACGTTGCACGACGGGGTGATGGCCGGAACCGCGTTGCCGCAAAAGAAGATGCGCCTCCGCCCGCAAAAGCGAAAGCTCAATTTGACCACCGCTTCCGGCTCGTCTGCAGGCGATCTCGAAGTCGCCTTCCGTCCGGATCCCACCATCTGGGACGGCCGTTACGCCAACAACGGCTGGTTGCAGGAGCTGCCCAAACCGCTGACCAAGCTGACGTGGGACAACGCGGTCATGCTCAGTCCACAGACGGCTGAAAAGCTGCAGGTGGAAAATGAGGATTTGGTGGAGTTACGTTACGGCGGCCGCACGGTGCGCGGGGCCGTCTGGATTTTGCCCGGCCAGCCCGACGGAACCGTGACGGTTCATTTCGGCCACGGAAGGGAACGCGTGGGACAGGTGGGACAGCGGACCGGGTTCAATGCCTACGCTCTGCGCCGCGTCGACGCGCCCTGGTTCGACCGCGGCTTGCAGGTGCACAAGACGGGCGAGAAATCCCGGCTGGCCACCACGCAGCACCATCACAACATGGAAAATCGACATCTTGTGAGATCGGGCACCCTGGCGGAGTTCCTGGCCCATCCCGAGTTCGTGCGGGAAATGGGAGAGGATCCGCCCCCGGAGATGACGCTCTACCCTCGCTTTGAATACAAAGGGTACGCCTGGGGCATGGCGGTGGATTTGAATGCCTGCATCGGGTGTAACGCCTGTGTGGTCGCGTGCCAGTCGGAAAACAACATTCCGGTGGTGGGAAAAGATCAGGTGGCGCGCGGTCGAGAGATGCACTGGATTCGCATCGACCGCTATTATGAAGGCGAATTGGAGTCGCCGGAGACTCTACACCAACCGGTGATGTGTATGCACTGTGAAGATGCCCCGTGCGAGGTGGTTTGTCCGGTGGGCGCGACCACGCACAGCCCGGAAGGGCTCAACGAGATGGTGTACAACCGGTGTGTGGGCACGCGCTACTGTTCCAACAACTGTCCCTACAAGGTGCGCCGCTTCAACTTCTACCACTATGCCGATTACGAGACCCCGAGCCTGAAGTTGATGCGCAATCCCGATGTAACCGTCCGGACGCGCGGGGTGATGGAAAAGTGCACCTATTGTGTGCAACGGATCAACCAGGCGCGCATCACCGCGGAAAAAGAGGACCGCAGCCTTCGTGATGGAGAAATTGTGACCGCCTGCCAGCAGGTGTGTCCCACAGATGCCATCGTCTTCGGCGATATCAACGACCCGCAGAGCCGGGTTGCCAGGCTCAAGGCGGAAGAGCGCAATTACGGCATTCTCACCGAGTTGGGCACGCGGCCGCGCACCTCCTATCTGGCGAGGATCAGAAATCCCAATCCTGACATAGAGAAGGCATGATGCAGGCGGAAACCGAAGAAAAAATGCCGCGACCGCACCAGGAAGAGCCGATTCTCGGTCCGGGCCATACCTATGGCTCCATCACCGACAAAATCAGCTCGCTGGTTCTCACGCGCAAGACGCCGCTGGGGTGGTTTGTCGCGTTTGGCGTGGCGTTTTCCATCGTGATGTTGCTGCTGGTGGCGGTCACCTATCTCCTGGCGAAAGGCGTCGGCATCTGGGGCATCAACATTCCCGTGGGCTGGGGGTTTGCCATCATCAACCTGGTCTGGTGGATCGGAATCGGGCACGCCGGCACGCTGATTTCTGCCATCTTGCTCCTGTTGCGCCAGGAGTGGCGCACCTCCATCAACCGGTTCGCCGAAGCGATGACGCTTTTCGCGGTGGCCTGCGCCGGGCTTTTCCCGTTGCTGCACATGGGCCGGCCGTGGTTGTTCTACTGGCTGCTCCCGTATCCCAACACCATGCGCCTCTGGCCCCAGTTCCGCAGTCCTCTGGTGTGGGACGTGTTCGCCATCGGCACGTACGCCACGGTGTCGTTGCTGTTCTGGTACGTGGGTTTGGTCCCCGATTTCGCCACGCTGCGGGACCGGGCCAAGGATCGTTTTGCCAAGATCATTTACGGCGTTCTCTCCATGGGATGGCGCGGCTCCGCGGTGCACTGGTACCGCTACGAGACCGCGTACCTTCTGCTGGCCGGTCTGGCCACGCCGCTTGTGGTGTCGGTGCACACGGTCGTCAGTTTCGACTTCGCCATGTCCATCGTTCCGGGCTGGCACACGACGGTCTTCCCGCCCTACTTCGTCGCGGGCGCCATTTACGCCGGGTTTGCCATGGTCCTGACGCTGGCGATTCCGCTGCGCAAAGTTTATGGTCTGGAAGATTTTATCACCAAACGCCATCTGAAAAACATGGCGAAAGTCATGCTCGCAACCGGGCTGATCGTGGCCTACGGGTACACCATCGAGGCGTTCACCGCGTGGTACAGCGGCAGCGAGTACGAACAGTACATGATCCTCAACCGGATGACCGGGCCGTATGCCCATGTCTACTGGGCCTTGCTTCTGTGCAACGTGGTCGTGCCGCAGCTCCTGTGGCTGAATCGGATTCAGGACAGCGTCGTCGGGCTGTTCATCATCGCGATGTTTGTGAACGTGGGCATGTGGATCGAACGGTATGTCATCGTCGTGACCAGCCTCCATCGCGATTTTTTGCCGTCGTCGTGGGACATGTATTCCGGCACATTCTGGGATTGGGCCACCTTTATCGGCTCCCTGGGGCTGTTCCTGACGCTCTTCTTCCTGTTTTTGCGGGTCATTCCGGCGATTTCGATCTTTGAGATGCGCACCCTGGTAAAGGAACCGGCAAAGAAAGAGGGGCCGCAATGAGCGCGATCAAAGAAAAGGCGATGGAGCTGTACGGTTTGCTCGCGGAGTTTGAGACGCCGGATGAACTGATCCAGGCCTCGAAGAAAGCCTACGAAGCGGGTTATCGAAAGATGGACGCGTACACGCCCTTCCCGGTGGAGGGACTCCCCGAGGCGGTGGGATTCAAGCATCCCAGGCTCGCCCTGCTCGTGCTCATCGGCGGGATCGTGGGCGCGCTGGTGGGTTTTTCCCTGCAGTACTACGCTTCGGCCATCGACTACCCGCTGAACATCGGGGGACGTCCGCTGAACAGTTGGCCGTCGTTTATCGTGATCACGTTCGAATTGACCATCCTGTTCGCTGCGTTCACTGCGGTGCTGGGCATGTTTGCACTCAACGGCCTGCCCCAGCCCTACCATCCCGTGTTCAATGTGGAGCGCTTTGCCCTGGCTTCGCGCGAGTGTTTCTTTCTGTGCATCGAAAGCGAGGATCCGCAATTTGATCTGGCGAAAACAAGGTCATTCCTCGAAGGCCTCCGGGCCAAACAGGTCTTCGAGGTGGAACCGTAGGAGTATGTTCAGGCGCATGTACAAGAGCCGAGAAAACGACACGCCCGGTTTAACAGCCTGGGCGATTTTGAGCTGGCTGCTCATTGCGGTGGTGTTCAGCGCGTGCCGGCAGGACATGCACGACCAGCCGCGCTACGAGCCGCTGGAAGCCAGCTCCTTCTTCGAGGACGGACTGTCGGCGCGAGCGCTCGTCCCGGGGACCGTGCCGCGCGGAGAACTGCGCAACGACGATCACCTTTACCGCGGGCGCGTTGACGGCGAGTTGGCCACGACGTTCCCCTTTCCCATCACCGAGCAGGTTCTGCGCCGCGGGCGCGAGCGCTATAACATCTACTGTTCGCCGTGCCACGATTATCTCGGCTACGGCCACGGGATGATCGTACAGCGGGGCTTTCGGCCGCCGCCGTCGTTCCACATCGACCGGTTGCGCAATGTTCCCGTGGGACACATTTTCGACGTGATCACCAACGGCCTGGGCGCGATGTACAGCTACGCCGACCGCATTTCGCCGCGCGATCGCTGGGCCATTGTGGCGTACGTGAGAACGCTGCAATTCAGCCAGAACGCCACCATCGAGGATGTGCCGGCGGAGGAGCAGGAACGGCTTTTGGAAAGCGAAAAGTGAGAGGGGACGCGTGGAACAGCAACTAAACGGTTTGCAACGGAAGGCACTGGTCGTCGGTGTGCTGGGACTGGCGTTCTGTGGCGTGGGCGCCTATCTGCATCCGGAACAGTTTTTCAAGTCCTACTTGCTGGGCTACATGTTCTGGATCGGCCTCGCGCTGGGAAGTCTGGCTTTGTTGGCTTTGCATCATCTGGTGGGTGGGGGCTGGGGCTTCTCGATTCAGCGATTGCTGGAGTCCAGCACCAGGACCCTCCCCCTGCTGGCCATCTTGTTTATCCCGTTCGTTTTCGGCATGCGGGAACTCTACAGTTGGGCACGACCCGAAGTCGTGGCAGCGGACAAACTGTTGCAGCACAAGAGCCTTTACCTCAACGTGCCGTTTTTCTGGATTCGGGCGGCCGGGTATTTTGGCGTCTGGCTGGTGCTGGCATTTTTCTTGAACAGATGGTCGGGTGAGCTGGACAAATCGGGCGAGATCAAGCTCTGCCATCGCATGCGCACCCTCAGCGGCCCGACGATCTTGCTCTACGTGCTGACCCTCACCTTCGCATCCATCGATTGGGTGATGTCGCTGGATGCCCACTGGTTTTCGACGATTTTCGGATTCATGTTTGTGGTGGGTCAGGCCGTGCTGACCATGGCGTTTGTCATCGTCGTGCTGGGCCGGCTGGCGCCCCACAAGCCGCTCTCCGACCTTGTGGAGACGAAGCATTTTCACGACCTCGGGAATTTGCTCATGGCGTTCATCATGCTCTGGGCCTATATTTCATTTTCGCAGTTCCTCATCATCTGGTCCGGAAATCTTCCTGAGGAGATCCCCTGGTACCTGGACCGGATGCACGGCGGCTGGCAGTGGATTGCGTTGCTCATCGTCTTGTTTCATTTCGCGGTACCGTTTATTTTGCTCCTTTCTCGCAGAAACAAACGCAGGTTGGAGATTCTGTCGAAGGTCGCGCTGGCGTTGATTTTCATGCGCATGGTAGACCTGTTTTGGATCGTGGTGCCCAATTTTCACCCGGACGGCATCCGCGTCCACTGGCTCGATGCTGCGGCACTTGTGGGCATCGGGGGGCTCTGGTTGGCGCTTTTTGTTCGACAGTTGAAGAGCCGACCCCTGCTTCCCTTGCAGGACCCACGGCTTCAGGAGGTGTTTCAACATGAGTGATACGACCGGAGGCAACGGGGAAAAGAGATATGAGGTGCGCGATGCCAGATTCAAGACGATCTTTTGGTCGGGCATCGCACTGGCGCTTCTGGTGCTCTTTGCCCTGGCCATCAACTTCGCGGTGTTTTCGGTGTTGAAGGAGCGTCGGGAAAAAGCGATGGTGCCGCCGCCCCCGCTGGCACCGGCGCGCGAGTTGCCGCCGGCACCGCGGCTACAGGTCGCGCCTGAGATGGATCTGCAGCGCTTTCTTGCGCAGGAAGATTCTCTGGCAAGCACCTACGGTTGGGTGGTGAAGGAGGCCGGCGTCGTGCGCATTCCGGTGGAGCGCGCCATGGAACTGATGCTGAAAACGGGCTTCCCGGTGCGTAGCGATTACCAGGAGTGGCAGGGGAAGAATGAAGGAGAACGACCATGAAGCGAACTTGGCGATCCGCAGCGGTTTCTCTCGTTGCGCTCATCTGCATCTGGGCAGGGAGTGGGCAAGCGGAGGCGCAAACCGCCAATGCCGGCGTGAGTCCGGACTTGCTCAGAGAGGTGGGGATCGACCAGCGCTTGAACGAACAGGTGCCGCTGGATTTATGGTTCAAAGATGAAAGCGGCCGGGCTGTGCAACTGAAACGCTACTTCGGCAAGCCCGTGATCCTGACGCTGGTGTACTATGACTGCCCGATGCTGTGTACGATGGTGCTGAACGGGACGCTGGAGAGCTTGAACACGCTTTCCTTCGATGCCGGCAAACAGTTCAACGTGGTCACCGTAAGCTTCGATCCCGGTGAAGGTCCGGAGCTCGCGATGTCCAAGAAACGCGCGTATGTCAGCAAGTACGGTCGTAAGACCGCGGAGGAGGGCTGGCACTTCTTGACCGGGGACGAAGCGGCCATTCGCCGGCTCACCGAGGCCGTGGGGTTCAAATACAAGTACGATGCGGAAAAAGATCAATTCGTGCACGCCAGCGGCATCATGGTGCTGACCCCGGAAGGCCGCGTTTCACACTATTTCTACGGGGTGGAATACCCGGCCAGAGACCTGAAGCTGGCGTTGATGGAGGCGGCGGACAGGAAGATCGGTTCCCCTGTGGACCAGGTGCTGCTTTACTGTTTTCATTATGATCCCACCACCGGGAAATACGGGCTGGTGATCATGAACGTCATTCGGCTTCTGGGAACGGCCACGGTGGTGGCGCTGGTGTCTTTTATGCTGATCATGCTTCGCCGGGACCGCCGCAAGAAACGGCGCGCCCGACTCGAGGAACACAATCTTTCGATGAATTAGCGCGAGTATGCCATAGATATGGGTGAAGGATTTCGACTTTTTCCACGGCAGGCGTCGACCCTGGCGCACCAGGTGGACTGGCTGTATTTTTATCTCATCGGGGTGAGCATCTTTTTTGCCCTGCTCATCTTCTTCCTGATCTACATTTTTGCAGTGCGTTACCGCCGGCGTTCCGAGGACGAGATTCCCCGGGAGATTCCAGGGCTTATGAAGTTGGAGCTCACCTGGAGCATCATCCCGCTCATCCTGGCGATGGTGGCGTTCGGCTGGGGGGCCACGCTCTACTTCGACACCTACTCTCCGCCCAAAAATGCGCTGGAGATGTACATCGTGGGCAAACAGTGGATGTGGCACATCCAACATCCGACGGGGCAGCGCGAAATCAACGAAATGCACATTCCGCTGGGTGAGCCCATCAAGCTAACCATGGCCACCGAGGATGTGATCCACAGCTTCTACATCCCGGCATTCCGGGTCAAAAAGGACGTGGTGCCGGGACGGTACACCACCATGTGGTTCAAGGCCACCAAAGCAGGAGAGTACCATCTGTTTTGCGCGGAGTACTGTGGCACAAAGCATTCACAGATGATCGGCAAGGTGGTGGTGATGGATCCCGCCAAGTACCAGGATTGGCTCAGCGGCGGCGAAGCCAATGAGCCGCTGGAAGTGCTGGGCGAAAAGAAATTTCAGCAGTTTGCCTGCCACACCTGTCACACCGACAAGCCCGGCGCGCGCGGGCCGTCGCTGGTGGGCGTGTACGGCAAGCCTGTGCGGCTGCAGAACGGGCGTACGGTGATCGCGGATGAGGCCTACCTGCGGGAATCCATCTTGAATCCCAATGCGAAAATCGCGGCAGGCTACCGTCCCGTGATGCCCACCTTCAAGGGGCAGATCACCGAGGTGGATATTCTGCAAATCACAGCCTACCTGAAATCACTTGCCAAATCGGAGTGAGTTAGATGAGTACAGCGGTCTTTAAACCCCGCGAATCGCAGCTTGCGGATGACTCTGACGGGCACACGAAGAATTATTTGAACGCCGGGTTCAGTGCCAAGTCGTGGCTGCTGACCACCGACCACAAACGCATCGCGATTCTCTACCTCATCGCCATCACCATGTTTTTCTTCCTGGGCGGCGCGTTTGCCGTGATGATCCGCCTGGAGCTGCTCACGCCGCAAGGCGATCTCATGCAGTCGGAGACCTACAACAAGATGTTCACCATGCACGGCATGGTGATGATTTTCTTCTTTCTCATCCCGTCCATTCCCGCGGTGCTGGGCAACTTCCTCATCCCTTTGATGATCGGGGCCCGCGACCTGGCGTTTCCACGCATCAATCTGCTGAGCTGGTACATCTACATCGTGGGCGGGCTCTTTACCTTCGCGGCCATCGTCTTCGGCGGGGTGGACACCGGCTGGACGTTTTACACGCCGTACAGCAGCACCTATTCGAATACGAACGTGATCCTGGCCGCGGTGGGGGTGTTTGTCACCGGCTTTTCGTCCATCCTCACCGGCCTGAATTTTCTGGTCACCATCCATAAAATGCGCGCACCGGGGATGACGTGGTTTCGGATGCCGCTGTTCGTGTGGGCGCACTACGCCACCAGCATCATTCAGATTCTCGGCACGCCGGTGGTGGCCATCGCCATCGTTCTGGTGGGGCTGGAGCGGCTGTTCCACATCGGCATCTTCGACCCCAAACTGGGCGGCGACCCGCTGCTTTTCCAGCACCTCTTCTGGTTTTATTCGCACCCCGCGGTTTACATCATGATTTTGCCCGCCATGGGCGTGATCAGCGAGCTCATCACCTGCTTTGCCAAGAAGAAGATCTTCGGCTATTCGTTCATCGCGTTTTCCAGCATCGCGATCGCGGTGCTGGGATTTCTGGTCTGGGGACACCACATGTTTACCAGCGGACAGTCGGTGTACGCCAGCCTGGTCTTCTCCATCTTGACGTTTTTGGTGGCCATTCCCTCGGCCATCAAGGTCTTCAACTGGACCGCGACGTTGTACAAGGGGTCGGTTTCCTATGAAGCCCCGATGCTCTACGCCATCGGGTTCATCGGGCTGTTCACCATCGGCGGGCTGACCGGCATTTTTCTCGGTACCCTGGCGGTAGATGTGCACGTGCACGACACCTACTTCGTGGTGGCGCATTTCCACTACATCATGGTCGGCGGGGCGATCATGGCGTACCTGGGCGGGCTGCATTTCTGGTGGCCGAAAATAACGGGACGGTTGTACCCGGAAGGCTGGGCGCGTTTTTCCGCGCTGGTGGTTTTTGTGGGCTTTAACCTGACGTTTTTCCCGCAGTTCATCCTGGGGTATCTCGGCATGCCGCGGCGCTACCACATCTACCCGCCGGAATTTCAGATCTTGAACGTTCTGTCGTCGGCCGGCGCGACGATTCTGGGCATCGGGTACCTGATCCCGCTGATCTACTTTTTGTGGTCGCTGCGCTACGGACCTAAAGCCAGCGCCAATCCGTGGGGGGCCAAGGGACTGGAATGGGAGAGGGCCTCGGCACCGCCCATCACCCACAACTTCGAGAAGGTTCCGGTGGTTACCGAAGAGGCGTACAATTACGCGCCGCAGATCTGGTTGAAATAAAGGAGAGCGAGCTTTGTCAGAGATACAATCGCCTTCGGTCCTGCAGCACCATTTCGAGGATCTGGACCAGCAGTTCGAGGCATCCTCGCTGGGGATGTGGGCCTTTCTGGTCACGGAAGTTCTCTTCTTCGGCGGGCTGTTCGCCGGCTACCTGGTGTACCGTTCCAAATTTCCCGACGCGTTCGTCATGGGCAGCCATGAGCTGGATATCACGCTGGGAGCCACCAACACGGCCGTGCTCATCTGCAGCAGCCTCACCATGGCGCTGTCGGTCTACTGGGCGCAGCAGGGAAAGCGCACCCACCTCATTCTCTTTCTGATTCTGACCATGATCCTGGGTGCCACCTTCCTGGGCATCAAGGCGGTCGAGTACACCCACAAAGCCCACGAGCACCTGCTGCCCGGAAACGGCTTCGAGTTCGAAGGACCCTACAGCGATCAGGTGAGAATCTTCTTCTCCTTCTACTTCGCGATGACCGGCATGCACGCGTTTCATATGATCATCGGACTGGGGCTCTTATCGTATCTGGTTTACAATGCGAAAAAGGGACGATTTTCTCCCGACTATAACACGCCGGTGGAAATGATCGGACTCTACTGGCACTTCGTGGACATCGTCTGGATTTTTCTCTTTCCGCTGCTCTATTTGATAGGAAGGCACTGATGGCACAGCACGTCGTTCCCAAAAGAGTTTACTTTGCCGTTTTCTTCACACTGATCACCTTGACGGGCTTAACGGTTTGGGTGGCGTTTTACGATCTTGGACCGTGGAACGATGTCGCCGCCCTGGGCATCGCGATGACCAAGGCGCTTCTGGTCATCCTCTACTTCATGCACGTGCGCTACAGCACGCGCCTCACCTGGGCGTTTGTGGGCGCCGGCTTTCTATTTCTCATCATCCTGCTGGCGTTCACCATGAGCGACGTCCTGACCCGCGGCTGGCTCACCATGCCGGCAGGCTGGAGCGCCGCCGCACCGCCGCAGCCCTGAGTCCTCTTTCGCCTCGCGATCCCGGTCGAAGCGGGTCGTGGACGCGTCTCGCTCGCGCCTGGAGCCGGATCCGGCGCTTTTCAATCTTGTTTCCTCACGCCATACCTGAGAACCCCTCGCGACTCAAAGCTCGCCGGTCTTTGTTATTCAGAAAGAACCTTGTTGGATTTATCGGAATCGTTTGTTTATCAAAAGCTTCCTCCTGAATAACGACACGGAGTCACCGAGTCAAGGAAACGCCTCAGATGCCATTTTGCCCTCTGGTTCCCAAGTTGCCC
>CAYQOI010000077.1:0-10544 GCA_964419085.1 uncultured Cytophagia bacterium
GAGCGGCATCGGGAGCGGGAGAGTGGCGGTCGTTGAGCGGAGTCGAAACGACCGCTTCACAACAAGGACTTAAACGGCAAACAAGACTCCTCCTGAATAACAAAGGAACTCGCAGCAATCGACCATAATGCTCAATGGGTGAGTTGTCCGAGTTACCTGAATTCTCCAAAGTACTTAGGATCGAAAAATCAACTTCGACTGATCCGCCGCGCAAAAACGCCGAGACCACAAGAAACAAGATCTAAAGCTTCGGGTTGAAATGTAGGCAATTTCCGCGAAAAATCAAGGGGCAATTCCGGCATCCGCCTTTGCTCCCTGCTCCTGGTCGAATTCCGACCTGTTCGGAAAACGGACACGGGGTCGGCGGGTCAGGCCCCGAGCCATCCTCCGACTCCGCGGAGCCTTCGTCGCCACGATCTTGCGATTTACGTGGTTATGAAAACTTCAATTTTTGCCGCGGCCTTTTGGAACGGCATTTGCGTTTACCAGGCACGCACAGAACAACGCGATCCTCCCGCTCAGGACGCGCAAACCGTGGACCTTCATGAGATACGAAAAATGTTACCGCACGCAACCCTTCTCGTCCCGGGCCGCACTTGCTTCGCTTTCCTTTTCACTGCCATCCTATTTGCGGCCACGCTCCCCCGAACTGCACTACTGGCCGGCGAAAACTCCTCTCCTGCCGGTACGTACAGCTTTCAATTTCTGACCTACCGGGCTTTCGAAGCAGAAAAGACGTTGCTCGAGGTATTCTGCCTCCTGCCGCTGCAGAGTCTTGATTTCACCCAAATGGCAGACAGCCTGGAGACGGAGTACGACCTGGCCATCGCCTTGCTGGACAGTCAAGCGACGCCCGCCGCGCATCTCCACCACCGCCAGCAATTGTGCCTCGCCACGGACCCGCGGCTCGACCCCACAATCTCGCCGCAACTGGTCAGATTTCAGTTTGTGCTGGCACCCGGAGCGTACACAGCCGAGGTCTCCATGACCTCCGGCCGGAACCGTCACCGATTCACCCTGCGCCACGAATTGAATGTCCCAAACTACTGCCGGGGCGGTCTGAGACTGAGCGACCTTGAACTCGCCAGCGAGATTCTACGCTCCAAAGAGTCGTCTCCGCTGGTCAAAAACGGCAGGAAAGTCATCCCGAACGTCAATCACGTGTTCCAGGAAGGGCATCCCCTGCTGCATGTGTATTTCGAGGTCTACAACCTTTCGTTCGCTTCCACCGGCCTGGGCTTGGGAGTCTTGAGTACCGCGACGATTGCAGACCGCACCGGTCGCGTCGTGGCACGCACAAAACAACGCTTTTTCAAACCTGGAACCTCCTGTGCCGTAAACATGGCCGTGCCCATCGGCAGGCTGGCGGCCGGGGTTTACGAATTGCTGGTGGACCTGCAAGACCTAGACACCGGCGAAGCCACGCACCAGGTCACCCGCTTTCAGGTCGTCAAGCCGTTGGACCGGTACAGCAAAGGCGACTTGAACCAACTGCTGGAGCGCCTTTCCCAGGTCGGGCTCACCCGGCCGCTGACGTTGGACTCCGTACCTGAAGACGAAAGCGAAGCGCAGGCAGGCATCTATCACAGCAGGGAGCTCATGGAGTATCTGCGGCGGCTGCTGTACAGCGAGCAACATTTCGGCACACCTTCCGCTGAAGGTTGGCAAACCGACCGGGGTCGGGTTTTCGTCCGCCACGGTTCGCCGCGCGCCATTCGACATGTCGCGGGGGCGGGGGGCATTCGCACCGTTGAAATCTGGGAATACCCCGCGAAGCGGTTCGTCTTTGTCGACGATACCGGGTTGGGCACCTTTCATCTGGTGGACTCGGCAGAGCAGGCCCGCGCGGGCATCTCGCCGTAAACCGTCTCCCCCGTGTTCGCCTTCCTTTTCAGGCCGCCCTTCACTCTTCTGTTTTGGACGCCGGCGCGTTTCGCCGCAAGATTCTGCTTGCAAACAGATTTTATAAGTGCTATATTCTATTTTACAAAGGAGCTTGGTAGCAATCTTCGAATGAAATACGCAATAATCTCCGATATCCACGGAAACCTTGAGGCGCTCGATAGCGTTCTGGCGGAAATCGACAAGCGTGGGGCGGACACGATCGTTTGTCTGGGAGACATCGTCGGCTATGGGCCGAACCCGAACGAATGTGTCGAGACCGTCAAGAGCAGGGCTGAAATAACGCTGGCCGGGAATCACGACTACGCGCCGTTGGGGAAGCTTGACCTTTCGTACTTCAATCCCTGGGCGCGGCGTGCCATCGAATGGACCGCGGAGCACCTGACGGAAGACTCCATCAGCTTCCTACAGAACCTGCCCTTGCGCGCAGAACTGGATGGATTTACAATCGTTCACTCGACACCGCTCGAACCTGATCAGTGGAACTACATCACCACCATCGGCGAGGCTGTCAGCAACTTCGCTGAATTCGACAGTCAGATCTGCTTCATCGGTCATTCCCATGTGCCCACGGTGATCGCGGTGGATGAGAAGCAAGATTTTCGGGTGCTGAAGGACAACCCGCTCGAGATCCGGGACCAACTGCGCTACATCATCAATGTGGGCAGCGTGGGCCAACCTCGCGATTTCAATCCCCGGGCTGCGTTCGGCTTGTACGACAACGAGGAAAAGAGATTCGAGCTGGTCCGTGTTCCGTACAACATCGGAGAAACCCAAAGCAAGATACTGAGTTCCGGGCTGCCCGCGTTCCTGGCTGAGCGGTTGGAGCTGGGACAGTAGCCGTTTTCAACCAATTTGACCAACGCCTGGTCAGGAGGTTCAGATGAGTTCGATGAACAAGGAAAATGGGAAACAGTTGATTCTTTCCCAGGACGCGTACGAAGGGATTTCGAAGATTCTCGATGAGTTGGCCGCCAAAACCGCTGCCCAGCTGGTGGTGTTTTGTGAAGCCAACGGCTACCCGGTAACCCACAAGGGTGACCTCAGCGGGGTCGACCTGCCAGCGATCAGTTCCCTGGCCGCAAACAATTTCTCCGCCACCGCGCAGATGGCCTCGATGATCGGCGAGAAGGACAGCTTTCAGTTTCTGTTCCATGAAGGGGAAAAGCGCAACATTTACCTTTCCAACGTGGGCTTCAATTTCATCCTGCTGCTGGTCTTCGATGTTCAGGTCGCGCTGGGCATGGTCCGGATCTTTACCCGCCGCGCCATCGACGAGTTGCAGCGCCTCCTGCGCACCGTCAAACAGGAAGAAGAAAAGTCCAGGGAGTTTCTGGACCTCGAATTCAAAACCCTGCTGAGCGAGGAGCTCAACCGCTCCTTTTAGAGCCCCGGCCTCACCATGTTTATCAACCACGGCCTCCAGGAGGTCAATCTAAAGATCGTCTATTACGGTCCTGGACTGAGCGGCAAGACGTCGAATCTGGAGTATATCTACAACCACCTCGACCCGCGGCTGCGCAGCGACCTGGTCACGCTCAAGACCCGGGAAGAACGGACGCTCTATTTTGACTTCATGCAACTGGAGCTGGGCCGGATCAACGGCAAGAAGCCCCGATTCAATCTCTACACCGTGCCCGGACAGATCTACTACACCTTTAGCCGCAAGATCATCCTGCGTGGGGTAGACGGCATCGTCTTTGTGGCGGATTCCCAGCGCAACCGCATGGGGGAGAATCTCGATTCCCTGCTGGATCTGGAAAAGAATCTCATCGACATGGGGCATTCCCTGGAGAACTTTCCCTGGGTGATTCAGTACAACAAACGCGATCTGCCGAATATCGAAACCGTCGAGCGCATGCAGGAGAAACTGAATTTTTTCGGAGCGCCTCACTTCGAGGCCGTCGCAACCCAAGGCACCGGCGTGCTCAACACATTGAAGGCCGCGCTCACCGAGGTCATTTCCAAGGTGGAGATGCTGGTGTGATCACGCGGCCGTCAGGACAAAGGTATTTTCGAGACGAACCCACAAATGAACGCTTAGGGTAAAGGGTAAACCATGAGCGCACAATCGCCCCAGGCCATCATCGAACAAAAAATGCGAGAGATCTCAGAGTTGGGCAGCTACGAAATGGTCCATCTCTTTTCCCAGGAAGGGCTGCCTCTGGCCGAATACTACAAAGACCGCGTCATCGCCAAAGACCGGCTGGCGGAGATCTCCGTGCTGTTTGGCGAGATAAAGAAAATGGCCGACGTGATGGGGAAAATCTCCAACATCAAAGAATTTATCGTTGAGGGGACCAACCGGCGCAAGATCGTCTTTCGCTTTTTCCCCGCCTTCCAGCAGGAAGTGGTACTCGCCCTGGTGGTACCCCCCAAGAAATCTTACCGGGGACACACCAACGCGTTGATCCGCACCATCGAAAAACTCTCCTTTTGAGGGATGCCCGGCGAGGGCCTTCAGAGCCCGCTGTAGCTACAGAATCGCTTACAAAAGGAAAAGCCGCTGGACGCGTCTCCCAGTCGTCAGCGGCTTTCCTAATCCGGCCGGGCCTCACACGCTCATACCGGATTCCTCACCTCCACACATCCCAGAAGCAGATTGCTCTGCTTGCTACTTTTATAGACAGGAAAAACAGCACTTTTCTCTCAAAAAGCTTAATTTTTTTTCATTTTTTTTGGCGCGCTTAACCTGAATAATTCAGAAATTGCCTGTCATTCTGCAAGCATCTTTTTAGAAAACAAAGACTTAAACATCAGACAAGACTCGCTCTTAATGACACACCCGCTCGCAGTAATCGACCGGAAACACCCAATTTGTAGATTATTCAGGCGAAACGGCGTCTGACATTGCTGTCTCATGTTCGTACATTGTTCGGTAATCGGACAGGTGGCAAAGGACCATCCCCGCGGACAGAATGTCTATAAGTATTTGTAAATCAAGCATTAAAAAAGAATCGACCTGGAGAGCAATTTTCCCTGGCACACAAATTGCAAAATACTCTGCCGCAGTTCCGAAATAACACAGGGAGGCGTTATGTCAAGACATCAGTTGAGTCGGTTCGGAAAGGGAATGCTCGCGACTCTTCTGATTCTGGGATTTTCTCATAAAGGGACTTATGGGAAAATCCCGGTTACTTTAAAAACGCAAGCCTCGTTGGAACTCGATTCCGCCGTTTTTCACGACCCCCACGTCAACTCCCTTATCATCGACTCCGAAGACAAGACCGCGGGCGCGTTGATCGTTCTCGTCGCCTACGACCAAGGATTGACCGAGCTCATCCGGACGAGGCTCCAGTCGAATCTGCTGCCGTTGGTGGTGTCCGTCTCGGCGCTTCCGTTTTGTGACTGTTCCTTTGACCCCGCGCAGTTGTGGTTCAGGCAAGGCAGCGAGATCTGGCAACCCGGTTTCGGCAAAGGTGGAGACGACATCATCCCCATGGGAACCGACCACCGTTTCGGCGGCAGAATAGAGGACGGCAAAGTTGACAATGCAATCCTGCTGCTCCCGGCTGGCTTCGATCCTAGCAAGCCCATCACAGTGGGCTACGGAGCACATCGTCGCATCACGACGTTTCGTTGATGGTTCCCTCCTTTTCACCTGAGCCTATTCCAACAAACCGGACGCAGCATTTCGCGGCACCGGCGTTGAAACTCGCTTCGAATCTGGGGAAGTCTCCCGAAACCAAAATCGGCGCAGTAAATCCGTCTGCCGGTAACCCAAACAGCTTCCCGGCGGGAGAAGACAACACGCTCCACACTTGACCCGTTTGGACTGATCATGACAATGCCAAACACCTCCGCCCACAACAACTCTCAAACCACGGTGTTGCTTGTCGAAGACAACGTGGATCACGCATTCCTGGTCAAGGCGTGCCTGGACAAGGTTTCGGGCTACATGCTGGAAATCGCTCGCTCCACTGCGCAATGTGACGAACTGCTGCGGGAGAAGACCTTCGATATCATTCTCTTGGATTACGACCTCCCCAACGAAGATGGCCTGACCTTGTTGAAGCGACTCAACTCCTACGAGCACGTCGATTGTCCCATCGTGGTGGTGACGGGTCACGGCCATGAAGAGCTGGCGGTGGAGGCGATGAAGGCCGGCGCGGCCGACTATGTGGTAAAGTCCGGCCATTACCCCGGCATTCTGCCCAAAGTCATCACCAGGGCTTTGGAAAAGGACCGGATGGCCAAGGAAAAAAGGCGTCTGGCTCAGGAAGTGCTGGTGAGGAATCGCGAACTGGAAGTGCTGAATTCCATCACCGAGGTGTTGAACCGATCGCTGGTCTCCGGCGAGATGCTACAGACCGTGGTTCAGCGGATTTCCGAACTCATGCACCTGGACACGACCGCAATTTACCTGCCGGAGGCCGGTCAACCGGACGCCACCCTGCACGTGGCCGGAGGGAACGAGCGCGTGGCCAAGGACCAGGCGCTGCTGGCCGGTTTCCAGAAATTGCGAGAGCTGACACAGCTTCTCATTTTCAATGATCTGAGCGATGGCCATGCCGAGATCTTTCAGCAACTAAAGCAACGGGGACTCCGCTCAGGGATCCTCATCCCGCTGCGCCACAAGTCGGATTGGATGGGCTACTTTTTGGCCGCTTCCTCGGTCACGGCCTTTTTTACCGAACGGGTCGTCAAGATTCTCACCGCCATCGCAAATCAACTGGGCATCGCGATCGCGAACGCACGGCTGTTCAGGCAAACGGAAAACCTCAAGAACAAGCTGGAAAACGTATTCAACAGCTCCATCGACCCCATTCTCACACTGGATGAACAAGCTCGCATCGTCTTTTTCAACCAGCGGTTTCCCGACTACTGCGGTTACCCGGAAAAAGAGATCGCAGGACGACCGTTTCTGGATTTTGTGGCGGAATCGCGCCGTGAATTGACGTCGTCGAAACTGACCGAGCTGCAGGCCGGCCAATCCTCCATCTATGAAACGGAGATCCACCTGCGCGACGGCACGGCCTTGCCGTGCCTGATCTCGCAATCTCCCATCAAAGGTCAGCGAGAATTCTTGATGGTTATCAAAGATGTGTCGGACATCGCCAGGCTTCAGAAGCGGCTCATTCAGGCGGAAAAGCTCTCCGCACTGGGCCGGTTGATCGCCGGGGTCGCGCACGAATTGAACAACCCTCTGGCCGGAATTTACGGTTACTCTCAACTGCTCCTGGAAGAGGCGCTGCCCGAGCAGGTTCATCGCGATGTGGAATCCATCCTCAAAGAGGCCCAGCGCTGCCAGACCATCGTGAAACACCTGCTGACTTTTGCGCGCAAACACAAGAACCGCCAGACGCAGGTGCAGGTGAACGAGATTCTGACCACGGTGCTGGCTTTGCAGCGCCACCAGTTCACCCTGGACGGCATCGAGGTGGAAACCGCTTTGGACCCGACTTTGCCGAAGGTGCTTGGGGACTACCACCAACTGCAGCAGGTGTTTCTTCACCTGGTGAGCAACGCGCATCAGGCACTCCAGGCTACAACCAAGCCTGAGAAACGCCTCGGGGTACGCACCGGAGCGAACCGGGACGCGGTAGAAATAGAAATCCACGACACCGGAATCGGTATCTCCTCGGAACTGCTGGACCACATCTTCGATCCCTTTTTCACCACAAAGGAAGTGGGCCAGGGAATCGGCCTGGGCCTGAGCATCTGCTACGGCATTGTCGAAGGTCACGGCGGAACACTGGAGGTGGAAAGTAAGATCGGTGTGGGAACGCGATTCAAGGTCGTGTTGCCGCCTCTCGGCGCGGAAGCAGCCGCGTTGTCCCAGTTAGGCGAAAACGCGCTGGAACCTTTGGACGCGGCGGTCCACCTGCACCCGTAGCCGAATCCCATCTTCTCTGCCTGCCGGTCTCGTTTCCGCGCGTCCGCGAAAATCCGCCGCCCTCTTTCCCTCCCCCTGGTTAAGCCACTAACATCTTGAGCGGTCTTCACGCTTTCCGCCACTTCCCTACCATCACGAACCTAAATCCCCCCAAAATCGAGCCATCGTCACACGATTTTCTTGACTCGGTGCTGAAAATCTGGTATCTTTCCCACCGACAGCTTGCGTTAGTTGTCCCCACCACAGTTTCAACAACAAAATGAAAGGACCGGTCATGAGAGTTCAAGCGGCTTTCATATGGCTCATCTCGGCGCTGATCGTCCCTCCCAGCGTCGCACAGACGGTGATTCAGAAACGGGACACCCGGATCTCAGAAATGCTCGCCGAAGTCTCCGCCGAGCGCATCGAAGCAACCATCCAGAAGCTGGTGAGTTTTCACACCCGGCACTCCTTGAGCGACACCACCAGCGACGAGCGCGGTATCGGCGCCGCGCGGCGCTGGATTAAGTCTGAAATGCAGCGTTACGCGGAGGATTCGGGGGGGCGCCTGCGGGTCGAGCTGGATCCCTTCACCGTGGAACCCAACGGGCGCCGCATCCCGCACCGCGTCATCATGAAAAACGTTCTGGCCACGCTGCCGGGCACAGACCCAAACGACAAACGCGTGTTCATCGTCAGCGGCCATTACGACTCTCGCGCATCCGGAGCCAACGATGCCACCAGTTTCGCGCCCGGCGCCAACGACGACGGTTCCGGCACCGCGGTGGTCATGGAGCTGGCCCGCATCATGAGCAAACGCGAGTTCCCTGCGACCATCATCTTTGCCGCGGTGGCCGGTGAGGAGCAAGGTCTGTTCGGCTCCACCCATCTTGCCCAGCGCGCCAAGAAAGAAAATTGGAACGTCGTCGCGATGATCACCAACGACATCGTAGGCAACTCGCACTCCAGCGGCACCGACATTCGCGACAATTCGCGGCTGCGCGTGTTCAGCGAAGGGCTACCCGCCCAGGAACCCGAACGGCGAGCCCGGATGCGCCGCTTCATCGGCGGGGAAAACGACGGTCCGGCTCGGCAATTCGCCAGGTACATCAAAGAAGTGGGCGAACGCTACGTGGACCAGATGGAGGTGGTGCTGATCTACCGGCGTGACCGCTTCCTGCGGGGCGGCGACCACACGCCGTTCAGCCGGCTCGGTTACACCGCGGTACGCATCTCGGAGATGAACGAAGATTTCACTCACCAGCACCAGGACGTCCGGAAGGAAAACGGCATCCAATACGGAGACCTGCCGGAATTCGTGGATTTCGCCTACGCAGCCAAAGTCGCGCGGGTCAACCTGGCAACACTGGCCAATCTGGCCCTGGCTCCCCCCGCGCCCGACTCGGTGGGAATCGTCGTTTCGCGGTTGACCAACGACACCACCCTGCGCTGGAAAGCGCCGGCGGGTCGAAAACCCGCGGGCTACTACGTGCTCATGCGCGCCACCACCAGCCCCGTTTGGGAAAGAAAGGTCTTTGTGGGAGATGTCACCGAGGTTACACTGCCCTACTCGAAGGACAATTACATTTTCGGGGTGCAGTCGGTGGATTCCGAAGGTCACGAGAGTCTTCCCGTGTTTCCGTTCCCCGTACGGTGACGCCTTCGCCGTGCTTCGACGGAATCGAGGAAAACGAACCAGTCAAATTAAATTTCTGTCAAAAGTTTTTTTTCACTCAGGATTTTCTACATTGTTGTCGAAAGTAAAATGACAGAGCGTTAACTGAATTTTTCACCAAAACTCAGACCTGTCGGAGCACGACGATTTCACTGGCCCGGGGAGCTGTTGTGCCCGAGGCGAAAACATCATGCGTGGTTTTTTCAGAATCCGGTTTGGCGCGCAAGGACTGTGGCTCGGGGTGTGGCCCAGATTGCGCGCCAGACAGCCCTCAATAGGCGAGAAGGCCAAAAGGCCGTGTGGCCGCATTCTCATCATGGACGATGAGCCCATGCTCAGAAAGCTCTCGGCTGAATTCCTCAGCAAACTGGGGTACGACGTCACCACCGCAGCCAGCGGTGAAGAGGCCGTCGAATTGTACCGGATGGCCGGCGCCAAAAACCAGCCGTTCGATGCCGTGATCATGGACCTGCGGGTTCCGGGCGGCATGGGAGGCAAAGAAGCCATCGAGAAGCTCAAGGCGCTCGACCCACACATCAAGGCCATCATTTCCAGCGCGTCTTCAGAGGACCCGGTGCTGACCAACTACAAGCGCTACGGATTCAGCGCCGCGGTCAACAAGCCTTTCAACCTGCACGACTTGCAGCAGGCGCTTCAGAGCGTACACAATTGAATTTGGCTCCACCGAAGCGAGCTCCTTCCGCTTCAAAGTGGTCGTGGCTGAGGGAACCAAAGGGTTTCATTCAGCGTTAAGATCAATTCGACTGAAGATAAGAGAGGAGCGCGCGATGCAGGAGCACAAATTGGATTTTCAGGCAGATGTTTTGGACGCCAGCGCCCGGGTGCCCGTGGTGGTAGACTTCTGGGCCGAATGGGTGTGCGCCCTGCCGAATGCTCGGTCCGGTTTTGGAAAAGCTCGCTTCCCAAGCAGATGGCCGCTGGAAGCTGGTCAAGGTCAACACCGACCAGCACCCCGAGCTCTCCATGAAGTACGGCGTACAGGGCATCCCCGCGGTCAAGATGTTTGTGGATGGTGAAGTGGCGGCCGAGTTCGTGGGCGCGCTGCCGGAAATCCAGGTACGACGTTGGCTCGATGAAAACCTGCCCACGGAATCCAAGAAGCTCCTGGCCGCAGCAAAAGCCAAGCTCGAA
>CAYQOI010000078.1:0-10404 GCA_964419085.1 uncultured Cytophagia bacterium
TGAAATTGCATATTACGGGCGACTCCTGCGAGTTCGGCTGTCACTCAGGAGGAGTCTTGTCTGCTGTTTAAGTCCTGGTTTGTCAAACCCGTTCTTCCGGCACGACAGGCGATTGTGAATTTCAGGCTAAAGGGGCGGGTCCCAAGCGGCACCGTCTCTCCGCTCCATCGAAACGGCCGCCGAGCACCGCACGGCCCGGCTTTTTTGTTTGATTTTACTAAAAATAATTGTATATTATCAATTCGTAAAATGGATTTTGCATGGCGTTTTTGAACGATATAACTCTTGGTCAGTACGTACACGGCGATTCGTTTTTGCACCGGCTCGACCCCCGGACAAAACTCCTGGCCAGTCTGATGTTTATGACGGCCTTGTTCATCTCGGCGAAACCCGAACTTCTCTTTCTCCAGGTCGTCGTCTGCCTTCTGGGCTTCCGGGGATCAGGCCTTTCCGCTGAAGTCCTGGCCCGAAATCTGCGCCCGTTTCTGTGGCTGTTTTTGATCACGGGCCTGATTCACGCTTTGACGACGCCGGGCAAAGCGGTGCTGGTTTTCCCGTTCGTCCACCTGACGGTGAGTCAGGAAGGCCTGCTCCAGGGGGGCATCTACTCTCTGCGGCTGGCGCTGCTCATCCTCTTTGCCGCGTTTTTGACCATGACCACCTCCCCGATGGAGCTCACCGACAGCCTGGAACGGCTCCTGGCACCGCTGAAGCGTCTCAAGGTGCCGGTCCACGATTTTACCATGATGATGACTTTGTCGCTGCGCTTTTTGCCGCTGTTGCTGCGCGAGGCAGAACGCGTCAAGAACGCACAACTGTCGCGCGGAGCCTCCCTGGAGGGGAGCTTGCTGGAGCGCGTGAAGAACATCATTCCGATGATTGTGCCGCTGTTTGTCTCTGCCATTCGCCGCGCCGACGATCTGGCCCTGGCCATGGAGGCCAGAAACTACGTGGCTGATGCAACGGGGCGGACCTCGTTTCGTTCGCTTCGCTTTTCGGTGTGCGACGTGCAAATGCTGCTGTTCACCGTCGCGGTGATGGGGACGGTGGTGGTGCTGCATTGAAGTGAATGAGAAACATCAAGCTGGTTCTCGAATACGATGGCACGGATTTTTCAGGCTGGCAGGTGCAGCCCCGCGAGCGAACCGTTCAGGGGGTGCTGGAGCAGAGCCTGGAACAGGTGATTCAGGAGCGCGTCAAAACCTACGCAGCCGGACGCACGGACAGCGGCGTCCACGCGCTGGGTCAGGTGGTCAATTTTCACACCCGGGGCCGGCTGGACCCGGCGTCCATCTGCCGCGGGTTGAACGCGTGCTTACCCCGGGACGTCCGGGTTTTGCAAGCCGAAGAGGTCGCCGAATCGTTTCATGCGCGCTTCGACGCGGTGTGGCGGACCTATCGCTATGTGATTTCTCGGCGAGCGCGGGCCGTGGGGAGGCAGTACGCGTGGTTTTGTAAGTACCCGCTGGATATGGAACGAATCCGTGCGGCAAGTGCACATCTTCGGGGAAAACACGCCTTTCAGAGTTTCTCGAAAGTCGTGGAGCATGAACCCCATTACATGTGCAACGTAAAAGATATCGAATGGCGTGAAGAAAAAGAGGAGTTGATTTTCGAAATCACTGCCAACCGATTTTTGCACCACATGGTGCGTCTGCTGGTTGGAACTATGGTTGAAGTTGGTCGGGGAAAAATCCCGCCGGAGAGGATCAGGGCGCTTTTGCAGTCCGGCGAGCGGGATGTGCTCGGATTCACCGTGCCCCCACACGGACTCTTTCTACTGGAAGTCACCTACTGACGAAGATCAGGCAGCAACCAAATCTCAAACCTTATTTGGGAGAACGATCATGAAGTTTTTCTTGGATACCGCGAACCTTGACGAAATCAAGCAGGCGGCCAGCATGGGGATTTTGGACGGCGTGACCACCAATCCGACCCTGGTCTCCAAAGAAGAGGGCCGCTTCAAAGACATCTTGCTCAATATCTGCGAAGTTGTGGACGGCCCGGTGAGTGCCGAGGTCGTGGCCACGGAAGTCGATGGCATGCTGAAGGAAGCTCGGGAACTCGCCGCGCTGCATCCCAACATTTACGTAAAGATTCCCATGACCCGTGACGGTTTGAAAGCGGTCAAAACGCTGAGCGAAGAGGGAATCCGCACCAACGTGACGCTCTGTTTCAGCCCGAGCCAGGCGCTGATGGCGGCCAAAGCCGGCGCGACCTTCATCAGCCCGTTTGTGGGCCGCGTGGATGACATCAGCGGCGTGGGGATGGAGATCGTCTCGGACATCCGAACCATTTACGACAACTACGGCTTTACGACCGAGATCCTGGCGGCCAGTCTCCGTCATCCGCTGCACGTTGTGGAAGCCGCGCTCATCGGAGCCGATATTGCCACCATGCCCTACAAGGTTTTTGACCAGCTCTTCAATCATCCATTGACGGACATCGGGCTGAAGCGTTTTCTGGCCGACTGGGAAAAGGTCAAAGACCGGGCGGGTTGATTCAAAACAAGAGGGTGGAAATGATGAGCCTGAAAAAATTTTCCGCCGCGTCGATCGTTTTTCTCCTGATGGCTTTCCTGGCTGGTTGCCATCGAGGGGAATCTGATTCGTCGCTGGACAATCTGAACGTACAGCTGGCGAAGGTGGAACCGGCGTCGCAGCAGGAACGCGCTGCGGTCAACGATGCCATTTCTCAGAGCCGGCGTACCGCAATCACCGAGGCGGTCAAGAAGGTGAAGGATGCGGTGTGCGGCATCAACGTCACTCAGATTCGGGAGTACGTCCGCTCCCCCTTCTACTTCGATGATCCGTTTTTCCGGTTCTTTTTTCCCGAAGAGATCTACCGCAAACCGGTAAAGAGCCTGGGTTCGGGTTATCTCATCTCGTCCGATGGCTTTATCCTGACCAACGAGCACGTGGTGCACAACGCCGAGGAGATCGTGGTGACGTTGACCGACGGTTCGACCCATAATGCCAAGATCGTCGGTCAGGACTACATCTCCGACATCGCGTTGCTGAAGATCGATGGCCAGGGATATCCCTACATCAAGTTGGGCGACTCAGACGACGTCATGATCGGGGAATGGGTGATCGCGCTGGGTAACCCCTTCGGCCTGTTTGAGATCAACGCACAACCCACGGTCACCGTCGGGGTGGTGAGCGCGGTGGACCGCGATTTCGGCCGCCAGCCCAACGACCGGGTGTACCAGGACATGATCCAGACGGACGCGGCCATCAATCAGGGCAACAGCGGCGGGCCGCTGGTCAACAGTCTGGGGGAGGTCATCGGCACCAACACCTTCATCTACACCGGCAGCGAGTACAACTTCGGCAGCATCGGTTTGGGCTTCGCCATTCCTACCAACCGCATCAAGCGGGTACTCAAGGATCTCAAGCAGTACGGCGAAGTCAACCGCAGTTGGACGTCCGGGTTGAAGGTCGAGGACATCACGCCGCTGGTGGCGCGCTATTTTCGTCTGAAAAATCCCTACGGTGTGATCGTGACGGAGGTGGAAAGAAACAGTCCCGCGGCACACGCCGGGCTGGAGGTGGGAGACATCATCGTGGAAGTCAACGGTCACAAAGTGCGCAGCCGCAGCGACATTCTGAGCATCATCGAGGATGAAGACCTGCGCGGCGGCGATGAGATCCACCTGAGCGTGCTGCGGCAGGGCAAAAAGCTCCAGGTGACTTTGAAACTGGAAAAGCTCAAAGAATGAAACCCGCACGCGAGGAGAAGTAGAGCGGTGATCGAGCGCTATTCGCGGCCCGAGATGGCTTCCATCTGGCGGGACGAGAACAAATTTAAAACGTGGTTGAAGGTGGAGCTGCTGGCGTGCGAGGCGCTGGCCGAGCTCGGCGAAGTACCCAAGGAGGCGCTGCAGACCATCCGGGAACGCGCGCGTTTTGAGGTGGAGCGGGTTCTGGAAATCGAAAAGACCGTCAAACACGACGTCATCGCGTTTCTCACCAACGTGGCGGAGCACGTGGGACCGGAGAGCCGGTACATTCACCTGGGCATGACCTCTTCCGATCTGCTGGACACCTCCCTGGCGAGCATGATGCGTCAAGCGGGCGACCTTCTCCTGGCGGACCTGCAGCGGGTGCGCGAAGTGTTGAAGAGCCGGGCAGTGGAATTCAAAGACACGGTTTGCGTGGGCCGTTCGCATGGGGTGCACGCTGAACCCACGACATTTGGCTTGAAGTTGGCGTTGTGGTACGACGAAATGGGCCGTGCGATTCAACGTCTCGAGCAGGCCATCGAAGTGATCTCGGTGGGAAAAATCTCCGGTGCGGTGGGCACCTTCGCCCACATCGATCCACGGGTGGAAGCGTACGTGTGTGCCAAGCTCGGTCTCACCCCCGCGCCGGTTTCCACGCAGGTGGTGCAGCGCGACCGCCACGCGCAGTTTCTCACCACCCTCGCGCTCATCGCAGGTTCGGTGGAAAAGATTGCCACCGAGCTGCGCAATCTGCAGCGTACCGAAATTCTCGAAGTGGAAGAATCGTTCGGGAAGGGCCAGAAGGGTTCGTCCGCGATGCCGCATAAACGGAATCCCATCAGTTCTGAGCAATTGACCGGCCTCGCGCGGGTGGTGCGGGCTAACGCGCTGGCCGCGCTGGAAAATGTCCCGCTCTGGCATGAACGGGACATCACGCATTCGTCTGTGGAACGAATCATCATCCCCGATAGTACAATTGCACTCGACTACATGCTGCACAAATTGGCCGACATTTTGGCCAATCTGATCGTCTATCCCGACAACATGCTTCGAAACTTGCAACAGACTAACGGTTTGGTTTTCTCGCAATCGGTGCTGCTTGCGCTTACCAGGAAAGGGGTGCTGCGCGAGGAAGCGTATCGCGTGGTACAGCGCTGCGCGATGGAAGTCTGGCAGAATGGCGGTGAGTTCAAGTCTGTCCTCCTCGACAATCCGGATGTTCGCAAGCATCTATCCGAGGACGAGATCGCCGGCTGTTTTGATCTGGAGCACAATCTTCGACATGTCGACTTTATCTTCAAACGGGCAGGATTGTTAAGTTAACAAAAATGGAGAGAGGGAAAATTGAAGGACGTGAGCGTTAAGAAAAAGAAAAAGCTGTACGAAGGTAAGGCCAAGATTCTGTACGAGACGGACAACGAGGAGTACTTGCTGCAAGAGTTTAAGGATGACGCTACCGCGTTCGACGGGCAGAAAAAGGGCAAGATCAAAGGCAAAGGCAAGGTGAACAATCAGATTTCGGCGCAACTCTTCAACTATCTCGAGAACTACCACGTGCCAACGCATTTCGTCAAGGTGCAGTCTGACAACACGATGGTGGTAAAACGACTGGAGATGATTCCGGTGGAGGTGGTGGTGCGAAACATCGCGACCGGCAGCCTGGTCAAACGTTACGGTGTCGAGGAAGGCAAAGAGCTGGAGTACCCGGTACTGGAGTTTTATCTCAAAGACGATGCCAAACACGACCCGATGATCAACGAACACCACATCTTGGCATTCGGACACGCCAGCGCCGAAGAGCTCAAGCAGATTCAGCGATACGCGCAGAAGGTCAACGCCATCTTGAAATCCTTTTTCCACCGTCGCAATCTGGTTTTGGTGGATTTCAAGCTGGAATTTGGCCGGACCAACGCGGGGAAAATCGTCCTTGCCGATGAGATCTCTCCGGACACCTGTCGGCTTTGGGATGCGGGAACCGGTGATAAACTGGACAAAGACCGCTTCCGCCAAGATTTGGGAAATGTGGAAGAAGCTTACGAGGAAGTGCGAAAGCGGGTGATGAATGAAGTCTGAAGGGGAAGCAACCGGTGACGCAGCACTTACGGAGGAACGTTGAGTAGGGAAGGGATTGGTCCTGTAGTTGGGTTGGTTTTGTTTACCGGAATTGTTTTGGCAGGGGCTATCGTCACCGCGCGCGTTCATTTGCAGATTCTTTCCGGAATTAGTTTGCTTCTTACGCTCCTGGTGGTTAACTTCTTCCGGGACCCGGAACGAACGATTCCCGAAGGCGAGGATTACATTCTATCGCCTGCGGACGGCAAGGTGGTGGAGATTCGACGCGAGTTCGAGGACACGTATCTCAAAGGCGAGACAACGCGGGTCAGCATTTTTCTTTCGATATTCGATGTGCATATCAACCGTGTCCCGATGTCCGGCAGAGTCGAGTATTTTCGCTACCGCAAGGGCTCATTTGTACAGGCGTACAAGAGCGAAGCTTCCGAGGTGAACGAGCAGACGGCGATCGGCATCGAAAACGGTTCACGAAAGATTTTGTTCAAACAGATAGCCGGCATTTTGGCCAGACGGATTGTGTGCAATATTCGCGAGGGAAACACCGTTAGATCAGGTGAGAGGTTCGGAATGATCAAATTCGGTTCTCGCGTCGATATCTTTGTTCCGGAGAACGTCGAATTGCGAGTTGCGCTAAATCAAAAGGTCAAAGGCGGGGAAAGCATCATAGGAGTCTTTAAATGATACACAAAAAGAGCATCGTGCCGAGCTTGTTTACCCTGCTGAATCTGTTCTTCGGATTCTTCGCAATCGTCAACGCGATCAAGGGGAATTTCGTGCAGGCCTCCTGGCTGATCGTTTTTGCGGCCGTCTGGGATGGCATCGACGGGAAGGTGGCCAGGTTGACCCACACCTACAGCGATTTCGGCATTCAGTTCGATTCCATCACCGACGTGGTTTCGTTCGGCGCCGCGCCGGCCGTGCTCATCTATCAAGTTTTCTTATACAAGCTGGGCGCCGGGGGCGTGATCATCAGCTTCGTGCCCCTGGTATTTGGGGCCATCCGGCTGGCACGGTTCAACGTCAATCTGGACAGCTTTGAGAAGGAAAACTTCTCCGGCCTGCCCATCCCGGCGATGGCGGTGACCCTCTCCACCTACGTGATCTTCAACTACGACCTGTGGGACGGTCTGCGTTTTGCGCCCGCGCTGATCCCGCTGGTGCTGTTGCTGTCGATTCTGATGGTGAGCAATGTGGAGTATGAAACCCTCCCCAGATTTTCCTTCCGGGAGGGGCGCAAGAATTCCGTCCTGTTTGTTCTGCTCATCATCGGCATCGGTGTCATCGCGGTGTTCAGAGAGAAGGTCATGTTCCCGTTGATGCTGAGCATGGTGCTCTATTATCTGTTCCGTTCGATCCTGCACGGCGAAAAGGAAGAAGAGGAAGACGAGCTTCTGGACATCAGCATTCCGGAGTAATCCTGCATGATCGAAGCGCGCGTACACGTCACATTGAAGAACGGCATTCTGGACCCCCAAGGGAAAACGGTGCGACAGGCTTTGGTCAATTTGGGTCTCGAGGAAGTGGAACAGGTACGCATCGGCAAGTTTATTCAGCTGCGCTTCGATGGTGTTTCAAAGGCCGAGGCTAAGCGTCTGGCCGAAGAAGCGTGCAAGAAACTGCTGGCCAATCCGGTTATCGAGGATTTCGACATTGAACTCATCGAGCAAACTTAAAGCATGCCGTGGAGCGCAATAAAATGAAGTTCGGCGTTGTGGTCTTTCCCGGCTCAAACTGTGACCATGACTGCTACTACGCCCTGAAACATGTACTCGGTCAGGACGCGGAGTTCATCTGGCACAAAGAACGGCGCTTGGACCATCTCGATGCCGTGGTGCTTCCGGGAGGTTTCTCGTACGGGGATTATTTGCGCACCGGTGCCATCGCGCGCTTTTCCCCGGTGATGCAGGCGGTTCAGGAATTTGCGCGGGCCGGGGGGTTGGTCGTGGGCATTTGCAACGGCTTTCAGATTCTGTGTGAAGCCGGCCTGCTGCCCGGCGTGTTGATGCGAAACCGCTCGCTCCGTTTTGTTTGCAAGTACGTGTTTGTGCGAGTCGAGAATCGCCAGACTGCGTTCACCGGCCGCTGCCAGGTGGGCGAGGTGCTGCACATTCCGGTGGCGCACGCGGAGGGATTGTATTACGCAGACGGGCAGACACTCGGTGAACTCAAGCAAAATGGTCAGGTGTTGTTTCGGTACTGCACGGCTGAGGGGGAGATCGACAAGCAGGCGAATCCGAATGGCTCGCTGGAAAACATCGCCGGGATCATGAATCGGGCAGGCAATGTGATGGGGATGATGCCGCATCCGGACCGGTGTGCGGAGGGGCTGTTGGGTTCGAGCGATGGCGTGAAGATCTTCGGCTCGATGGTGGACTGGTGTGAGAAAAGAGCACGCGGGCAGAAAGCGACGGAGCAGCTCGTGGCAGGGGAGGAGTGGCCAACATAGATGGCAAGAAAGTCGGTGGGACAACTCGTTCTGGTTGTTGTGTTGGGCGCCCTGTTCGGATCGCTTCTGGGACAGCTTCTGGGCCTGATCTTGCCGGCAGGGGTGGTCAAAGAGTTTTTTCTGCGGTCGGCGGAGTTCGGCTTCAGCCCGACGACCGTCAGCGTGGGATTTATGGCGGTGACACTGGGATTCAACATCAAGCTCAATGTCGTCGGCATTCTGGGAGTCGCGCTGGCCGCCTACATTCTGAGATGGTATCTGTAGCCCGTCCGCCGGGTGTATGGCTCCCGTGCGAACGGTGAACGTATGGCGTTTTAAAATGGAGGTCTGCTGTGGGTTCGATCGGACCATCTGAATTGATTCTCATTTTCCTGGTGGTTCTTCTGTTGTTCGGCTCTAAGCGGCTGCCGGAACTGGCGCGCGGGTTGGGCAAAGGGATCCGCGAGTTCAAAAAGGCGGCCAATGAGATACGCGACGAACTCGACGTGAGCTCTGAGATCAAGACCGTGAAAAGGGAGATCGAAGGCGAGATCAAGAAGGACTACCAGGAGCCCAAGAAGGAGATTTCTGGGAGTAAGGGGGAATAGTAACTAACCATTCAGGAGAACTCGGATGAGTTTAGGACCTTGGGAAATCCTGCTGATCGTGATGGTTGTGCTGCTGCTTTTTGGCGGAAAGAAATTCCCCGAGCTGGCAAAAGGCCTTGGCAAGGGATTGAAAGAGTTCAAAAAGTCGATGCACGAGCCAGACACCGAAGAGGAAAGCAAGTCCATCAAGTCCGCCGACAATTAGGTCGACGTCACAGGAGAGTTTGTCCCCTTGCGTTTCAGGGAGATCCGGCAACAGCTCGAAGAGGGCGAGCTGTCATGCTTGCGTCTGGTCAACACGTGTCTCGAAAAGATAAATGAAGCCAGCGAACTCAACGCTTTCATTTCTGTTTTTGCGAGCAGGGCGCGTCGCCGTGCGCAGGCCGTTGATGAGAAGATCGCTCGCGGTCAGGCCGGCCAGCTGGCCGGAATGCTGGTCGCGGTCAAGGACAACATTGCGGTAAAACACGAGCGGCTGACCTGCGCCTCCAGAATTCTTTCCGATTACATCTCCCCCTACGATGCCACGGTTGTTTCACGTCTCGAAGCAGAAGATGCCATTCTCATCGGCAAGACCAACATGGACGAGTTCGCGATGGGCAGTTCCAACGAGAATTCCTTTTTCGGCCCCGCGCGCAATCCGCATGATCTGTCCAGAGTCGCCGGCGGGTCGTCCGGTGGTTCCTGTGTCGCGGTCGCAGCGGAGATGTGTACCGTGGCCCTGGGCAGCGACACCGGGGGGTCCATCCGGCAGCCGGCCGCGTTTTGCGGCGTGGTCGGCCTCAAGCCCACGTACGGGCGAGTTTCCCGCTACGGCCTGGTCGCATTCGCCTCTTCTTTCGACCAGGTGGGCCCCATCGCAGACACGGTCGAAGATGCGGCACTGGTTCTGCAAGTCATCTCCGGTTTCGATGAACATGACGCGACCTCGGCTGCTGTAGAGGTGCCGGACTTCTCGCGCTTTCTTGGAGAGGAAGTCCGGGGGATGAAAATCGGGCTGCCCAGGGAGTATCTGACCCCGGGTGTGGCGCCGGACATCCGGCGCGCGGTGGATGCCGCGCTTTCGGTTTTGCAACAGGCAGGCGCCGAGGTGGTGGAGGTTTCTCTGCCGCACACCGACTACGCCATCGCGACCTACTACATTCTCGCCACTGCCGAGGCTTCCTCCAATCTGGCCCGCTACGATGGCGCGCACTACGGTTTTCGCGCCGACGCGGTTTCCGATTTGGAAGAAATGTACGTCAAGAGCCGCAGCGAAGGATTCGGCCGCGAGGTCAAGCGACGCATCATGCTGGGCACCTACGTGCTATCGGCCGGCTACTACGACGCGTACTATCGCCGGGCGCAAAAGGTACGGACCCTCATCCGCCGGGATTTTGAGCACGCGTTTACCCGTTGCGACTGCCTGTTGACGCCCACCTCACCCACAACCGCGTTCAAGCTGGGGGAGAAGGTCTCGGACCCGCTGCAGATGTACCTCTCTGATGTTTTCACGGTTTCGGCCAATCTTGCCGGCGTTCCTGCTATTTCGGTCCCCTTTGGTGTCGACGCGGCAGGTCTTCCCGTGGGAGTAC
>CAYQOI010000079.1:0-10387 GCA_964419085.1 uncultured Cytophagia bacterium
GCAAAAGAAATAAATGACTTGCAGATGGATTTATTTTAACCTACCTTGCAAAGAGTTTTTGTGTGGAACGGGAATATATTGACGCAGATGATTGTAATTTAATGTGTAGGGTTGTTGCAAGTTGGAAGTTTCCAACGATGAGTCGCCGGTGGACATACATGTTCGAAAGGAGATACCGATGAAAGCCAACTTTAAGAATGCTGCTGTAAATGCTTCGAAGGCGATCTATCGCCGTGTGCAAAAGGGGGTCTCGACTCGGGATGCCCTGGGGATTTCACTGGTTCTCCACTTGTTGCTTGGCGTGGCCTTCGCAACCTGGTTCGTGGGCCAGACCGTCGTGGCACACCGTCCGGAAGAATCGAAGTTGGTGTTTGAACTGGCGAGCCAACCCGAGATTTCGGTGGATAAGATTGTGAACTCATCGGCTTTTGCAAATAATCAAAATGCGGGGAATCCGGCTGAGGCCGCGGATGGCCGGGCCTCCTCTGCAACCAACGAAGCTGCGATGAGCAAAGAGCAGATTATGATGGCCTCGTTGTCCAGCCTGAGTCAGCTCAAAGATACGTTCAACTTTGTCTTTCAACAGACATCGGCCGACTCGGTGGGCGAGTTTTCCCCGGCGCATGGAGACGCACCAGATGTGGAATCTCTGGCTGCCGGCTTGAGAGACGGTAATGGTCTCGGTCGCGGCAATGGTTCCATCATTATCTCCGGTGGTGGGGGTCACTGCCCCGCCCCGGGCGTGCTGCAGTAATTCTCCTGAACATGATTACAGAAAAAGGGTGCACGATGTGCACCCTTTTTTAGTTGGTGGTGTTTTCCATACTGAGGTCCTTTCCCCGCGAAGTCAATCCGTTTCCCTCCCCCCCATCTCCAAAGCCGCACAATTCACAAACGGGGTATTTACGGTCGGTCCCTGCGAACCCGTTGGTCACTCAGGAGGAGTCTTGTCTGCTGTTTTAAGCTTTGGTCTGCAAAAAAGATTCTTCCTGAATGACAGGTGATCTGTGAGTTTCAGGGCGAAGCAAAGGGCCACCTTGCCGTAAAGAGACGGTGTGGCGTAAGAACTTCCTCGCTTGCCCTATTCTACAAAGGCACTCCAGAACACATCAGGGTGTCGAAATGCATCCCCGAGTTCGCACTCGGTTTTTGAGCTTACGGGCTTTTCTCGGAACTCAAGCCTTGACGAAAATGTGGCTAATTGAGCTTTTCCAGCCTTCTCAAAATGGCGCGTACCTTTTGGGCGCGTCTGTCGTCCGGCGCCAGCTCTACAAAACGTTTGTAGTGGAGCAGCGCGTCTTCGAGCTGTCCCCCGCGGTGGAGCAGAATGGCGAGATTCAGGTGGCTCGGCGCGTGGTCGGGATTGAGTTCGATCTCCCGCCGGTAGGCCGCGATGGCTTCTTTGGTGCGGCCGAGTTGGTCCAGGATCAGTCCGATCTGAAAATTCACCAACTTCCGCTTGGGGTCGAGTTTGAGGACCTTGCGGTAGTTGGCTAACGCGGCCGTGGTGTCCGACATCAGGTAGTGAACCTGCGCCAGATTCATGTACCCTTCCGGCAGGGTGGAGTCGATGCGGGTGGCTTTCTGGAAATTGTCCAGCGCCTGCTTGTAGGATTTCATGTCGACATAGACCAGGCCTAGATTCATGTACGCTTCGACATATTTGTCGTCGATCTGAGTAGCCTTACGCAGAAAGCGGATCGCGGTCTGTAGTTCTCCCCGGTCGCGATAAAGCTTGCCCAGCTCGTTGTACGCCTGCTTGTTTTCCCGATTGAGCTTTATGGCTCTCTCGTACTGCTGTTGCGCCTGGTCCAACTTTCCCTCCTCGCGGTAAAGAGACCCCAGCGCCACGTAGGCCTTGTCCATGGTCGAGTCTTTGGCGATGGCCTGCTGCAGGTTTTGGAACGCTGTGTTTTTGTCGCCCCTTTGTTGTGCGATGTAGGCCAGGTTGTAGTAGGCTTCTGCGAAGTTTTGGCGCATCTCGATGGCCTTGTGGAGACTCGCTTCGGCCTTGTCATATTCCTTGCGTCCGATGTAGGTGAGGCCGATGTTGAACTCGATGTCTGCCTCGTCGTAGCCGGGTTTCTCGGTGATGGGCTTGAGTTCAGCGGCTTTGTTGAAGTTTTCCAGCGCGGCGTCGTAGTCCTTGAGCTTGAGGTAACTCAACCCCAGGACGTAATAAGCTTCGGCAAACTGCGGATTGAACTCGATGGCCTGGCGCAAAAGGTAGGCGGCCTGGATGTAGTTCTTCTTGTTGTAGAGTTCGGTGCCGGAGACATAGAGCCCTTTGGTTCGCTGCTCGAAGGTGTGGCCTGGCATCGTGGTGGCGCAGCCGTGAAAAGTGATGGTCGCGATCACAAGAATGAGCGACAGGGAAAAGACCGATCGCCATCCTTCCTGCAACAGCATCCTGATTTTGTTCATGATAGTCCTCAAGTGTATGAGTGAAAGAGATTTTCCCTGCCACCCCCGGCCGGGGTCAGGTGCGCACACGTTTTTCTGGAGATTGCAGAATGGCCGGCAGGACCACGATGGCCGTCAGAAAAGTGGCCGTGATGCCGATGACCGCCAATTTACCGATGGAATTTAAGCCAGGATGATGCGCCATAATGAGACCGGAGTAGCCCATGATCGTTGTGGAGGTGGTCATGGCGATAGCCAGACCTGTGTTTCTGATCACGTGCATGAGGCAGCACCTGCCCTCCTCCACATAGCGATGGTAAATGTGCACCCCGTTGTCGACGCCGATCCCCATGACGCTGGGCAAAACGACCATGTTGAAGAAATTGAGTTTCATGCCCAACATTCCCATGAGGCCGATCATCCAGATTACGCCCAGCACCAGCGGCGTGAGAACCAGAATGGTGGCTCGAAGCGAACGAAAATCCGCGAACACGACCAGAAAGACCACCGCGAACGTCACGATTGCGGCCAGCCGTCCTTCTTTCATCATGATCAGCAACATTTCGGCAAAAATGATGTTGGAACTGCTGGCGTAGTAAGTGTGTCCTGAGGCCGTGGTGATTTTGCCGATATCGTTGCGAAACTCGATGGCGTTCCGGCCGTCGCGTAGTGGAACCGATGGGTAGATAAATACGAAATTGCCGATCTTGCCGCTTTTGTCGATGAATTGCCTTTTGTCCTTTTCCGGGAATTCGTCCCAGGTGAACGGCCGCTTGACTTGCAGATACTTCATGAGTTTGTCCAGGCGCTCTTTGTCCTTACCTTTGACCACGCCTTCGGCATCTCGTTCGATCATTTCGCGGATGCTCCGAATGACCTGCAGCTTCTGTTCCTGGTCAGGTGGCACCAGGGAGAAGATGGAGCGCACCTCATCCACGGTGGGCGTAAGCGTATCCTGCTTGATGATCTGCTTGACCTTCTGCACGATTTCGTCGACTTCCTCCCGAGAATCCGCCAGAATCACTGCGGGAGATTCGGAGAGCTTGAAGACGCCCCGTGTCTTTTCGCTCACGATCTCCCTTTCCTTGGTGATGGCGCGGAGATTGGTGAAGTCGTACTCGAATTGTACCCGGGAGATGTAAAAAATGGCGAGGAGCGTAAAAACGCCGGTCAACCACAAGATAGGCCGGGCAAAACGGAATTCGTTCTTATGGGTGGTGGCAGAACCGTTTCCCCCTGGTTTGATTCTCAGGAGTTGAAGTTTTTCCGCCAGGGTGAGAAACGCAGGCAGGACCACGACCATGGCCACCAGCGCAAACAGGATTCCGATTCCGGTGATAATTCCCAGGTCCGAGAAGCCTTTGAAGTCCATCAAGACGAGCGAGAAGAAGGCCGCGGAAGTGGTCAACGCTGTGGTGGTCAAGGCTTTTCCTGTTTGTCCCACCATGGTTTCGATGGATTCCTCAAAACTCTTCCCGCGCTTACGACCTTCGATGTACCGCGCCAGGGCATGAATGCCGTAGTCGATGCCCATGCCGAACAGGATCACAAACAAGAAGCCCGTGATGGTATTAAGGTTGCCGACCACCAGATAGGTAACCCCGAACGTCCACGCCAGGGCGAAAAGAAGCGTGATGGTGATGAGAATGGCTCCGGTAAGGCGCCGGAAGTAGAGCACGATGAGCAGGAACACGCCGCCAAAGCCGTAGTAAGCCGTTCCCAGAATGTCCTTTTTGATGACCTGGTATTCGTCCAGGCGGTTCTTGAAGTTGCCGCCGTAGTAGACTTTCATGTCGTCTGCGTACCGCTCCGGGTGCGCTTCCTGGACGATGCCCTCCACCGCGTTCACCATCTTCCTCACAAACTTGATGCTGGTGTTGGTCTGGGTGGGGAAGACCTTCATCACCAGCACCGTGCTGTCCGCGTTTGTGTAATACTCGCTCAGGACTTTGTCCTCGTATTTCTGCTCCAGCTCTGTAAGCTTGTCTCCGGAGTCGGTCTCCACCTCGTCCCCGTCGTCGCCAAAGAGGTCCTCGACATATAGCGGATTGAGCTTCTGCTTTTCCTCGTTGATTTTATCCGCGACCGCGGTTTTGAGCTCCTGCAGCTCATCCATGTCCATGAAGAGCAAGGCGTTGGTTTCGTAGAAGTCCACGTCGTTCTTGTAGTCGACATACTTGACCAACGGATTTTGTTGCAGGCGGGGGGCGAGGTCATTGGCCAGCCGTTTCATGGCTTGAAAATCGGACGATTCCAGCACGATGCGCAGGTGCCCCACTGCACCGACTTCCTCTTTGATGCGATTCAGCGCCTTGACGCTCTCGAAGCTATCGGGAAGCAACTGTGCCAGGTCGCTTTCTAACCGGAGCTTCATGGTGAGCTGGACGCCTATGACGGTGGCGACGGTGGCGATTATCAGAATGGCAATATAATGTTTATAAACAATGTAGGCTCGTTTCTTGAGATCGAACATCCTTCTCCTTCCTGCCCGCGCGGGCTTCACTGCGGGTCTAAGATTCTTTTGCTAAATTTAGCAATAATTACCATGACTATCAATATGTTTAGATGGGAAAAATGTTCCAGAAAATTTGCCTGAGAGCGGCGAAAGAATATGGGGGCAAAGACAGCATGACTTGGGTGCTGCCGTCCTTGTGCGACAGCCGCCTGACCCGCTGTTTTGAATGGCGGGAGGTGGCTGCCGCGAGACGCCATAAGAGCACCGGAAGCGACGAGATCATCGTAATTGTCCGGCACATGTTTGCGGGCGGTTAAAGTTTCCGCCTCAAGTTGTGTTTACGACATGCCTCTGCCGATAGTCGCGCGCAGGGGCATAGCCCACCAGTTTGCGTTGCTCCTCATCCCACAAGCGGAACGTGAGCGATTTTAGGCTCGACTTGAGTGTAATGGGCTCGATCTCCTGGAAGATAGGATTGTCCCGGTAGCACGCGCTTAGCTGGTAATTGGGAATGCGTGGGCTCAAATGGTGAATGTGGTGGAAGCCGATGTTCCCGGTGAACCATTGTAGCACCTTCGGCAATTTGTAAAATGAGCTGCCGTCGAGCGCGGCAGCGACGTAGTCCCAGTTTTCGTGACGTTCCCAGTACACTTCCTCGAACTGATGCTGCACATAGAACATCCAGACGCCGGCTGCGGTGGAGATCATGGTGATGGGCAACTGGACCAGCACATAGGCTTGCAGCCCGATGGTCGCCGCCATGATGACAACGATCCCGAGGATGGCCAGATTCGTGTAATGAACATTGAGGCGTTCCCGCTTGCTGGTCGCGCCCAGGGGCAAACGATAGCGGAGCAGGAAAACAAACAGCGGGCCCACCAAAAACATTACGAGAGGATTGCGGTACAAGCGGTAGCCGAACCGCCGCCAGAAGGAAGACTCCGCGTACTCCTTCACGGTCAGGGTCCAGATGTCCCCAACCGAACGGCGATCCAGGTCGCCTGCAGAAGCATGATGCACGGCGTGGTCGTGGCGCCAGTAATAATACGGGGTAAAGGTGAGAATCCCGATAAGAAAGCCCAGGATGTCGTTGGCCTTCTGTGATTTAAAGAACGCACCGTGGCCGCAATCGTGCAGAATGATAAAGCTGCGCATCAGAAAGCCGGAAGCCAGAACGGCCAGGCCCAGGGTAAGCCAGTAGGAAACGCCCAGACTGAGATACATCAGATACCAGAGCGCGAGATAAGGGATTACAGAATTGATGACCTGCCACACGCTTCGCCAGGTCACCGGACGGGTGTACGGGGCTATCGCCTGCTGCCAGGTCGTTCGAGTCGACTGAGGTGCCTTGGGTGAGGTTGTCGTTTTTGCCATGTTGATTCGTTTTCTCCGTGAAAAAAAGTGATTCGTTGTTCCCGCCAGACGCGGGGTGTTGCATTGTCCTGTAGTTTGTGCCACCCGACGAAGAAAATCTCAACCCCATTTCCAACGCCTCTTTCGCTTTGATTAAGCGTTAAGTTGGGAATCGCGCGGCCCTCGCTGCAAGATGCGACCGTGCCATCCGCCTGAGCAGTTGTTTTAACACAAAAGATCATTTGATTGGCGACACGCGGCGCTCCGTGCTGCGCGTCAGAGAATGGGTAGTGATTCGACGCTTCCTCGTTTCGTCGGATAAGGTAGGCCGGTTTGTCGAGACTCATGAATTACTTTTGCGGAGCTCGTCGAACAAGTTGCGGCGGTCGGTGGTGGGACAAGAAATCTACCCGGAAGACAGCACACAGTGACCCGGTCTTATCCAAAGACTCAAATAACAGAAACTAGACAGCCGAGAGAAGCAAGGCAGACCTCGCCGTACTTTCTCAAGCTATCTTATTATAAACGTAATTTGTTTTGTTTTGTTCCCAAAAGTTCGAAGTGGCTCAGGTGACGGGCCACGATTCCCGGCACCCCCGAACCACATAAGACCGCGTGAAACGCGTGATGGCGATGGGTTTTAACCAGGAGGCCCCTCGATCCCCTTCTTGAAGAATCCCTTTAACAACAGGCGCATCACGCCCTACCCGAAAAAATTCTACAAAATGAGAGAGACAACTTAGTTTGACTTTTCACACAGTCTATTCAGCAAAGACAGTTCCTTGGGATGGGGGTTAACGTAGACCTGCTCTTGAACAGAGCTGAGTCCCAGTCTTGCCGCGTAGTCTCGGATCAGCGAAAGCGGCCTGCTGCGAGGCGATGAGCCCTTGCGGTAATCTTCGATGGCGGTGAGCAGCTCGGCTTCGTCTAGCGGACTCAATAAAGGTTTGCAAAACGTCGCCAGCCGACGGAGAACCGCCACGTGTCCGCGGCGTGCGGCCCTGCGGCGGAGTCCCTGGAAGAAGGCGGCCGCGTAGCGGGACCGGAGTTCCCCCAGGGGGTAGGCTCTGGCCGCGACCAGCAACTGATCCAGTTCACGCAGGTGGGCCCTGCTGTGAGCCATGAGTAGCAACTTGTGCCGGGCGTGGAACTCGGACAGCTTTTCTACGCTAAACTCCGCAGCGAGCTTTTGCCAGCGATTGTACGAAAAAACCCGCACGATGAAATGCTCTTGCCGCCGCGGGTCCTCCAGCCGTCCCTCCTCTTCCACTGGAAGCAGCGGCAGACGCTGCATCAGGGCCCGCGCGAACACGCCGGCGCCTTCGCGCCTGCCTTCGCCGTTCTCGTCGTAGACCGGCACGCGTTCCATGCCGCAGCTTGGGGAGTCTTTTTTGAGGATGAAGCCGCACAGGTCGAGTCCCGCCAACTCTTCCGCCTTGAGCCGGGCGTAGCGGTAGATGGACTCGGTATGGTCTGCTCCGGTGCGCGTGGCGACGAAGCGCGGCCGTTCCGGTTTCCCCAGAAGTTGCACCGGCTCCCGAGGAACTCCCAGACCGATTTCCACTTCAGGGCAAACCGGCACCCAGGTGAAGAAGCGTGACAGCGTGTTCACCACGTAGTCGTGCTTTTTGTGCCTGCCATCATAGCGCACCTTCTCGCCGAGAAGGCAGGCGCTGACACCGATGCGGATTTCTTCGGCGTGCGACATCTTCGAATGCCTGGGCTCGCGGTTTGTCTGCAAAAGTGATTTTAACCTGAATTACAAATCAAGACAGACTGATATTTGAACTTTTTATAAATGTCATTCCGGTTTCAAGCGGCTGGCCCGGCATCTGCCGGGCCTGAATACCGGAATCTCCTTCCACCATTCAGCAACCCAGGAAGAGATTCTTGTATTTTTTGCAATTCCGCTACGCCGAATTGCGAAAAAACCGGAATGACAAGATGATCGATTGTCTTTAGATGAATAGTCCAGGTTAACAGAGCCCGTGAAAGGGCGCCGCCACAAACGCGACATCTTACCCTCGACCGCCGTTCCCGGGTGAGCCGAAACAAAAAGTCCCGCCGGAAGCGGGACTTGGAGGCAAGCTATTCTGCTGCAACTGCACAAATCACACCGCAAGGAAGGAGCCGGGTTTGCCCCATTCCCCTTTCTCCTCCCGGAAACGGACTGCCTTGTTGATCAGCAATTGGCCGTCTTCTGCGAGCGTGATCATGACCCGCTCCAACGGACGGGGGGCGGGACCCTCGAAGTTGATTCCTTCTCGGGTAAAACCGCTGCCGTGGCAGGGACATTTGAATTTGTTCTCCGCATCGAGCCAGCGGGGCGTACACCCCAGATGGGTGCACTGAGCGAAGATGGCGTAGATTCCCTGCTCGTCGTGCACGATCCAAACGCGCTGCTGTTTCACCCATTTGGTGCTCACCGAGCCCACCGGGTAATCGTCGGGGAATCCAGCTTTGAACACGGGGGACGGCTCAAACAAGACCCGCGGAAACATGAAGCGCAGCGAGCCGATGAGCATCGACCCCACAAACGAGAAAAACGCGATCCAGCCGGCCCGGCTGAAGAAATTCCGGCGGCTCATCCAGATGGAGCCGGTTTCATCAACGGCCACCTTCTTTTTAGGCGACTGGGCTTCGGCCTTAATGCGCTGTTCCGACTTGCCTGCAGCCTGCGCTGGCTTCTCCGCAGCCGCTTTGGCCTTTTCGGACCCCGGTTTGTCAGTGGGTTGGTTTGCCATCGATTCGGATTTCTCTTCAGCCACCGTTCAAATCCTCCAGCTTTAAACCTGAACCACGATGCGATTTATTCAAGATTCGCTAAACCTGCTGTGAGCAAATTTATTATCTAAAAATATAACTGCCCATCTTCAAAAAGTCAACTCATTTGTGGCACACTTTTATTTCAACGTCCTCAAATAGGCGACGATGTCCTCCACATCCTCCTGCTCCAGCTTGAAATCCTTCATGCCCGTTCCGGGCACGATTTTCTGCGGCGCCTTGATCAGGTGGTACATGTAGGATTCCAGCAGTTTGCTCCCCACGTGGGTCAGCGCGGGACCGATGTTTTGCCCCTCGTCTCCGATCTTATGACAACCGCCGCAGCCGTACTCCGCCACGAGTTCCTGGCCCGAATCCACCATTTCGCTGTCTGCCTCGGTCCAGTCGAATTCCGGCCGCGGGAATTTGGCATTCTCCTTCATGGTGAGGAGAAACGCCGCCAGATCTCGGGCTTCCTTGTGGGAGAGCTCGAAATTCGGCATGCGCGCGATGGGCCGCTGGTTTTTGCGTTCCCAGCGGATGCGATGCGGCGCAAGCAGGTAGGTCACCAGCCAGTCCCGCCGATATTTGTTACCGGAAAACTCCAGGCCCGGGGGCAAGTTCTTGCCTTCCGAGGGGCCGGTGTGGCATTTGCCGCATTTCAGCGCGACGAAAAGTTGCTTGCCGTTGCCGGCGTCCCCCCGGGCCGCGATGTCGAGACCGGGGGAGCCGGATTCGGTGGTTTTCCGCGCGGCCATCTCGGCCCTGGCTCTGTTGCCTTCCACCGCGCCCCAGACCGTCAGCAGGAGCAGGAGAGCCGCGCTGACGCCGCCGGCCGCAGCCGCAAACGGACGCTGCGAAAGCCGCCGCGCGGGATTCCGGTCCAGAAAAGGCAAGAGGACGAGCGCCGCAACAAAGAGCCCGGGAATCACGATCGCGCCCACGACCTCCAGCTTCCCCTGGAAGATCTTGAGCAATTGAAACAGACTGTAGAAATACCAGTCCGGCCGCGGCACGTAGCTGGTGTCGTTGGGGTTGGCCTTGTCTTCCAGCGGTGCGCCGAATTTCGCGGCCAGAACCAGCACGATCCCGATGACCAGGAACGCCGCCACGCTGTCCCGGAAAAGCTGCTGCGGATAAAAACTGTCCGTGTACTCGACTCGCTCGTCGTTTCTGCGCCAGGGGGGTGTGGGGCCATGCAGCCGCACGCTGAAGAGGTGCAGGCCCACCACGCTGAGCAAGAGAACGGGGAGCACGACGACGTGGAGCGAAAAGAACCGGGCCAGCGTAATCGTGCCCATCTCCCCGCCGCCTTGCAGAATACGCACCAGGTAGCGCCCCACCACCGGGGTGACCCCCGCGATGTTGATGCCGACTTTCGTCGCAAAGTAGGCTTTCATGTCCCATGGCAGC
>CAYQOI010000080.1:0-8524 GCA_964419085.1 uncultured Cytophagia bacterium
GGGCGGAAGTCTGCGACGACATCGGCGGGCTCTCCTGGCCGGTGGGCAAGATGCACTTCGGACACCAGAACCCGCTGCACCGCGACCCCAACGAGCCGGAACAGTTTCTCTACCTGGACGTTTCGGCCGAGTACGAAGACCTTTTCCATCTGAAGCTGAAGGTCGTAGACCGTCTGGTCCAGGAAGAACGAAAGCTGGGTGTCCGGCTGGAGGACCCGCTGGATGTCAAAAAGCTGGTGCAGATCGCGCCGCGCTTCGAGAAATTCGCCGAGTTTCCCGCGGAGCTGGATTTTCTGCTGGAACGCGGTGGCCTGAGCTGGGTGGGAACCTTCGGCCCCACCTCCCGCTGGAAGGAAGGCGTGCGTCGCGGGATGACGCTGATGCAGGAGCACGGGTTTCCTCCCATCGTGGTGACCCGTCCCATGCAGGGCGGCCACTTCGGGGTGTTGAGATTCATCGAGGTGTTCGACAAAAAGGACGCCGAGCAGGTCCAACGCGTGACCGAGCTGAACGAAAAGCTCAGCGACCTGGTCATCGAGCTGGGGTTTTTCCCCTACAAAACGCCTCCCTGGGTGGTCAGCCGGCACCGGGACAAAATCGATCCGGGATTCTTACAATTGCTCGACCGGATCCGCAAAACCCTGGACCCCGCCGGCGTGATGAACCCGGGCAAGTGGCCCACAACCTGATGCAAAAACCCCTGATCTTCGACGTTTTTCCACGGCTTGCGCAAACCGTGCCCTGGAGACCTCTGGGCGATTTTCCGACGCCTGTACAGCGCCTGCATGCTCTGGGAGAAGCGCTTGGCGTGGGCAATCTCTGGGTTAAACGGGAGGATCTGAGCGCCCGGCTTTATGGCGGCAACAAGGTCCGGGGATTGGAATTTATCCTGGCCGAAGCCGCACAGCGGGACGTGGCCAGCATCCTGGTTTACAGCACGGTGGGTTCGAGCTGGGTGCTGGCGTGCACCGCCTACGCCAAATTGCTGGGGTTGGACGCCGATGTGGTGTACCTGAGCGCGCCAGTGGACGACGTCAAACGGCAAAACCTGGAAGTCACGTGCGAGCTGGCCCGCCGCGTCGCCCGCACGACGTGGCGCGTCAGTTTCCCCTTTGCGCTGCTGCGAAGTCTAGCTCTCGCCCGCAAAACCGGAAAGGTTTTTTTGGCGCCACCCGGCGGGAGTTCTCCGCCCGCGATTCTGGGCCACATCAACGCCGTATTCGAGCTCAGAGAACAGTGCAACCGCAACGAACTTCCCATCCCTGACTACATCTTATGCCCTTTCGGCAGCGGCGGCACCGCGGCCGGGCTCTCCATCGGACTCACTCTGGCGGGATGGCCGACGCGGCTCGTCGCGGTGCGTGTCGTCGACCGCGTGGTGGGCAACCGGTTTACGCTTCGTTTCCACATCCGTCGCACGTTACGCTTTTTACGCAGCCACGGGGCTGAACTGCCCCGCCACGTGAAGTGGGCGCAAAACGTCGAGGTGGTACACCACTGTTTCGGCTGCGGGTACGGGGAGCCGTCCCCGGACGGGGAGCGGTGCAGGGAGCTGGCGGAACGACATGAAGGCTTGAAACTCGACTGCACCTACACAGCCAAAACGCTTGCCGCACTTTTGAATCAAAAAGAGAGAGGCAGACTGGCGGAGACCACAGTTCTTTTTTGGCACACCCTCGACTGCCGCGAGCTGCCCCGTCTTCCGGAAAGATTGCGCACCCAGATGAAAACGCGCGCAATTGCTTGAATCGGGCGAGTATTTTCTTTACATTACGTTCGCGATGACGGTGCACGACGCGCTGCTCGCGAACCGGAGGAAAAGAACACGTGAAAATTATCGATGCACATACACATTTTTTTTCCTACACCTGGCTGGAACATTTTTTTAATCTGGCGAGACACAAGTTCGCCGCGGACGAAGGCGTCGAAGCTCTGGCCCGGCTTTTGAACTGGGATGTGCCGCCCTCAGACCCGCGAGATCTGGGAAAAAGGTGGGTGCAGGAGCAGGACAAATACGGTCTTACGGCGCAGGTGATCTTCGCCAGCAAGCTCAACGACGCGGAGTTTCTCACCGCAGCCACGCGCGCTTTCCCTGAACGTCTGTTGGGCTACGTGATGATCGACCCCACGCAGCCCGATGCGCGCAACGCCACGCTTTATTCGCTGCACATTCTCGATATGAAGGGCGTGCTGCTTTTCCCCGCGATGCACCATTTCCACGCCAACGACCGCGCGGTCTACACGGTTTATGAAGAAGCGCTGGCCGCGGGGGCGCCGGTGTTTATCCATTTCGGCCAACTGAGCATTCCCATTTTCCAGAAGCTCGGATTGCCCGACAATATCGATTTGCGCTTCTCCAATCCGCTCGACCTCATGGACGCGGCCCGTGACCTGCCGGAAGTCACTTTCATCATCCCGCATTTCGGCTGCGGCCGCTTTGAAGAAGCGCTGCAGGTCGCGGAGCAGTGCCCAAACGTCCATTTGGACACCTCCAGCTCCAACTCCTGGATTCAGCCGCCGTTGACGCTGGAGGAGGTGTTCAAGCGCAGCCTCGAGGTGCTGGGGCCGGAACGGTTGCTGTTCGGCACGGATTCATCCTTTTTTCCGCGCGGGTGGCGCAAGGAGATTTTCGACCGCCAGCTCGCGATCCTGGATTCGCTCCATGTTGCGGAGAAAGATAAAGCGCTGATCTTCGGCGAAAACATCGCTCGAATTCTGAACCTACGGTGACGTCTCCCCAAAGCGAGGCGGTATGCCTGAACTGCCCGATTTGGTCTACATCGAAAAACGGTTGAATGATTCTCTGCCCGGAAAGCGCATCGCGGCCGTGCAGGTCAAAGAGCCCGTCGTCCTGCGCATTCTGCTGCCGGAGGGGTGGGAAGCCGCTCTGGTGGGCGCCACCTTTGCCGACGTTCGGCGACACGGCCCGTTTCTGTGCTTCCGTTTCCACAAAGACGTGGAGCTGGTGCTGCACCCCATGCTGGCCGGCAGGTTAAAGCTCACGGCAACATCGGGCAAACCGGGTCGCGGCCTGTGTTTCACTTTTGAATTGGAGACAGGAGAGAGCCTGCACTATCTCGATGACAAACGGATGGGAAAGGCCTACCTGATCCGGCGCGGCGAGTACGCCCCGATTCCCAAGTTTTTGCAGCAGGGTGTCGATATTCTCAGCGACGCGTTTACGCTGGAATGCTTCCGGAGTTTGCTGAAGGGCCAACGTAAGCAGGTACGCGTGTTCTTGATGGATCAGACGAAACTGAGCGCGGTGGGCAATGCCTACGCTGACGAAATCTTGTTCGACGCCGGCATCCATCCCAAGACGTTTTGCTACCAGTTGACCGCAAACGAGGTGGAGCGCCTGTACAAAAGCATTCGGAAGGTAATGCAATGGGGCATCGAGCAGGTTGCCCGGGCCGCGCAACCCATCGAGGTGAAGGTGCGCGATCATATGAAAGTGAGAAACCGCAAGGATCAGCCGTGTCCGGTCTGCCACACGACCATCCGTCGCGCCGGGGTGCTGGGCTATGACGCGTTCTTCTGCCCAAAGTGTCAACCAGCGAAGAGGGAGCTTTTTATTGATTGGTCGTAAACGGTTTCGCACCCGCCGCAGCTACAACAGTCTGAAGAATCTTTTTTACAAATACTTCCGTCCCGCCACCATCGGTTTGGCGATGGGGTTGTTTGTGGTGATCGTGAATCTGCCCACACCGAACGGACTGAGCGTCGAAGGGCAGAAAAGCCTCGCGATCTTTGTGGTGTCCATTCTGCTGTGGGTGACCCATGCCCTGCCTTTGATGATCACGAGTTTGCTGGTGGTGATCATGTTCCCGCTCACCGGCGTTCTGACCACTTCACAATCTTACGCGCTGTTCGGCAACGAAGCGATCTTTTTCATTCTGGGGGCGTTCATCCTGGCGTCCGGGATCATGCGTTCCGGACTCAGTACCCGTCTGGCCCTGCTGGCGTTGCGTCACTTCGGCCGCTCACCGAACTTTCTGCTGTTGAGCTTGCTCTGTCTCTCCGCATTTTTGTCGTTTTGGATGTCCGAGCACGCGGTGGCTGCGATGATGTTTCCCATTGTGCTTGAAGTGGTCACTGCGCTGAAACTGGTTCCGCTGCAGAGCCGCTACGGCAAAGCGCTGTTTCTGGCCATGACCTGGGGCTGCATCATCGGGGGGATAGCGACCTTTTTGGGGGGCGCGCGTGCACCGCTGGCGTTGGGAATTCTCTCCCAGAACACCGACCTGGAGATCGATTTTGTGCAATGGACCCTGGCCGCGCTGCCCACGGTGCTCGCGATGCTGGGGGTTGCGTACCTGGTCTTGATCAAACTGTTCCCCTGTGAAATCAAAGAAATCGGGGAAGCCCAGTTGGCCTTGCGCAAGAAGCAGCTGCGGCTGGGCCATGTCACCCGGCGGGAAAAGGCGCTCGGCGGCTTGATGCTGCTCACCATCTTTACCTGGATCGTCTTTGGCAAACGGCTGGGGCTGGCCAACATCGCGATCGCGTCGGTGGTTCTGGCCTTCGTGTTCCGATTGCTGGAATGGAAAGAGGTGGAAGAGGATGTCAACTGGGGCGTGTTCCTGATGTACGGTGGCGCCATCTGCCTGGGGTTCACCATGGACATGACGGGCGCGGCGCACTGGCTGGCGGGAAAATCCATAGGGTTCTTTGTCCATTCCGCGCCGGCGCTGGTCCTGAGCCTTGCTGCCATCTCGCTTTTTCTCACCGAGACCATCAGCAACACCGCGGCCGTGGCCTTGCTTTTGCCGCTGGCGCTGGGATTGGCCCGCGATTTCAACGTGGACCCGCGAGTGGTCACCCTGGCGCTGACCATTCCGTCCGGCCTGGCCTTCCAGCTCCCCATGGGCACACCGGCGACCGCCATCGCCTATTCATCCGGCTTCATTCGTCTGCGCGACACCATCATCAGCGGCATGATCCTGAAGTTCCTCGCCCTGGCCCTGTTCTTTCTTTCCATCCTGTTTTACTGGCCTTTGATCGGGTTCGGGATTTGAGGCTCTGTTTAAGAAAACCGCAGGAAGAATGTCGAAGCTATCTGTGTTTTACGTAACGCGGCCATAAGGAAAGCCATGAAGAAAATCCTTCTGATTCTGTCGTTTCTGAGAAGTTCACGGAAAACCATCGACGAGGCGATTCAGTTGGCCAAAGAGAAAAAGGCCGAACTCCTGGTGTTTTTCGTGCTGGACATCGAGTACGCCGACCGAATCGTCGACAAGCTGACCGACGAAGGCTGGATCAGCGGCAAGCCCACCGAACAATTGTACAACTCGTTGCTGAAGGAGTACAAAATTCAAGCGGAGAACATCGTCGCGGAAATCGAGGCCCGCGCGGCCCAGCTGAACATTCCTGTCCGGTCGGTGATACGCCGCGGCACGGTGCTCGATGAGACCCTGCGCATCACCGACCTCGAGGAACCTGACCTCATCGTCGTCACGCGGCGCAAGCGCTCCGGCCTCTCACGGCTGATTTTCGGCTCCCTGGTCAAGACCCTACAAAAGCATGTCGACTGTGAGGTAAAAATCATCGACGAAGAATAGTTTTGCCTTGCATGCAGCAGCGAAATCGTGTATATTTCTTCCTGTCTGACATCAGGCGAGAGTTCAAATCATCACTGTCATTTACAGACTTGCGCAAAGACTCGCCCTCTCCGCAAATCGAGACGTCCGGTTTTGCCACACCCGGTAAGTGCGTCTCGAGACCGCGCGGCTTGCGTTGCGAAAGTCTGTCCATCTTCAGGAAAAGGAGGTAAAGATGCCCGTAGAACGACCAGGTGCGGTCACGTTTAAAGGTAATCCTTTGACCCTGCTGGGACCGGAAATAAAGGTTGGGGACAAAGCGCCGGATTTCAAAGTTCTGGCGGGGGACTTGTCCGAGGTGACGCTGAGCACGGATAGCGGCAAAGTCCGCCTCATCCTCTCCGTGCCCTCGTTAGATACCCCGGTGTGCGACCAGGAAACCAAACGCTTCAACACCGAAGCCACCAACTTTCCCGACAATGTGCTGGTGTACACGGTCAGCGTCGACCTGCCGTTCGCGCAGAATCGCTGGTGTGGTACCGAAGGGGTGAAGAATGTGAAGACCCTCTCCGACCACCGCGACCTCAGCTTCGGCGACGCATTCGGCACCCACGTCAAAGAGCTGCGCTTGCTGAGCCGCGCGGTCTTTCTCATCGACGCGGACGACACGGTGCGGTACGTGGAGTACGTACCGGAGATCGGCGAGCACCCCAACTACGAAGCCGCCATCGAGGCCATCAAAAGCCTCGGTTGAGTTTCTTCGCGCCTTTCAACTCGCGATAAGAGGCTCGTTCGCGAGCCTCTTTTTTTGTTACAATCCCGCTTAGGAATATGCTCAAATTCGCTCTGGGTTTAGTCGTCCTCGTGTTGCTCTTCGCCGTCCTGCTGCGGCTGTTCGAGAACCATTTCGTCTTTTACCCGTCCAGATACACCCCGGGTCGCTGGCAACAGGAACGCCTCGCGCTGCAGGCGGAAGACTGTTTCTTCAAGACGAGCGACGGGTTGACTCTGCACGGCTGGTTCGTACCCCACGAGGCCGCGTTGGGTACGTTGCTGTGGTGTCACGGGAACGCGGGGAACCTCGCAGACCGTTTCGACAATCTGCTGCGGCTCTCGCACCTGCCGGTGAACGTTTTTATCTTCGACTATCGGGGCTACGGGCGGAGCGAAGGGTCACCCTCTGAGAATGGGATCTATCTCGACGCAGAAGCGGCTTACGACTACCTGCGCTCTCGGGGACTTCGCAGCGAACGGATCATTATTTTCGGGCGCTCGCTGGGCGGTGCGGTGGCGGTTGACCTGGCCGGCAAGCATCCCGCCGCGGGCCTCATCCTGGAGTCCACCTTTACGTGTGCCAAAGACATGGCCAAAGCCTCGTTCGGAGTTCTTCCTGTGCACTGGTTCATGAAAACGGAGTTGAACTCCCTGGCCAAGATCGCGCGGGTCACCGTTCCGCTTCTGATGATCCACGGCAACGCGGACCGGGTGGTCCCGTTTCATCTGGGACGAAAGCTTTTCGACGCTGCCAACGAACCCAAGACATTCTTTGAAATCGAGGGGGCAGACCACAACGACACATATCTGGTAGGCGGTGCGACCTACTTCGCCAAATTGCGCGCGTTTATCGAAACGTGTCTGCGTACGCCCCCGCCTGACCGCCGGTGAAAGCGCGCAACGCCAGTGTGCCGGTCCCTGTTGTTAGCCTGATTTAAATCGATAAAACTCTTTATTGGCAATCAGTACGAAAATGGCCCGACCCTGCGGCGCCCCATCATTTGTCGCGCAGTTCCGCGCGTCCCGTCGCGGTCCGAATCTCGATGACCGGCCGGTCCGCACCGCGTCGGGTGGTCTTGGTGACGTACTCCGCACCCCACTCCTCATAGCGCTCCTCTTCGTCGAAGTCGAACGGCGCACGAAGATGGCCACGTCGGGCTTTCGCGGTCATGGTGATCAACCCTCTGATGGGATTGTTGTTGTAGTTGAGCATGGCATCGCCCGACGCGGTGGAAATCTGGAGATCGTGCTCCGGGGTCTTGGCCAGGCTGACCTCCACATCACCGGACGCGGCGCTGAAGGAGCTTTCAGCGGTGAGCGCCAACCGGCGGGCGCCGATATCACCGCTGGCAGAACGAACCTCGAACTCGCCGGAAGCATCGGCCAGCTCGATCTCGCCGGAAGCCGCGCTCATCACGATTTCGCCGTCAAGGTCGCTCGCGTCGAGATCTCCGCTGGCGGTGGAGATTTTGATGCTTCCCGTCGCACCGTCCAGCCTGACATTGCCAGAGGCTGTGCTGAACTTGGTCCGGCCCTTCAACTGCTCAGCCTCGATCTCGCCGCTCGCGGTCCTCACTTTGACTTCTCCTTCCAGCTCGCGCAACCGGACGTCCCCGGAGGCGGTGCTGACCTCCACGGTACTTTTCAGGCCACCGACTTCCAAATCGCCCGACGCAGTGGAAAACTCGATATCCGTGCTGGCTGGCACGGTCAGGCGCCAGGTGGAATGCCCGTGCACGTTGCGTCCCCGAAAGCGTTCTCTCAGCACCAGGCGTTTCCCGCGCTGCTCCAGCCGGGGGGCGTAATCTTCGTCGTCAAAGGTGTAGTTCACCACAACGGTCACTTTGTCTCCGCCTCCTTTTTCGATGATGCAGTCGCCGCTCACCGTCTCGATGCGGACCTCCTGAACCCCGGAGAAGCTTTTTTCGATCTTGCCCTCACGGGCCAAAGCTGTGGCCGCCCCCATCGAGAGAACGACCAGAGCCGAAACTACGAGGATGACGCTTCGCCTCATCAGATACCTCTCAAGTTGATTCATGTCAAAAATTTCTGTTTTTGCGCGAACGAAAACCCGCTTCTACGCCTGCCGCGCACCAATTCGTTGCATGCACAATCTGGGGGGTTTTCGGTCGCTCACCAATTTGTTTGACACAATGGGTACCCGGACGGTTTGCACGGGGAAGAAAAAAATCGCTGTGGCCGGACACTTT
>CAYQOI010000080.1:8624-10348 GCA_964419085.1 uncultured Cytophagia bacterium
GCAGATCCGCGCAAGCTTTTGGCCTGGTACGAGAAACATCTCGGCATCGTGCCTGAAGGAGACTGGGGCGCGGCGTTCAAGTGGCGTGAGTTCGATGACGCGGAGCGCACCGGTTGCACAATCTGGAGCCCCATGTCGAAAACGACCACCTACTTCGACCCGAGTTCAGAGCCGTACATGATCAACTACCGGGTCGCGGACCTGCGACGGCTCATCGAGCAGCTGCGCGGCGAAGGCGTGGACGTCACCGATGCCGAACAACATCCTCAAGGGCTGTTCGCCTGGGCAACGGACCCGGAAGGGCGTCGCATCGAGCTCTGGCAACCCCCGGATTAAGACCGGCTGAGAAATTGTTGTGGGAATGAAGCCTGGAGCGATCCGTTGCGGTGACAAACAATCCGAGGACCAGTTGAGAAATCTACAGGGAGGCCATTGGTGAAAAGAAAGTCGTTGATTCTCTTCGGTGTCGCGTTTCTGTTTACCATTTTTTTGGTGTCGGTGTCTTCGCGCCGTCATTCAGACCCCGTGCAGCCGCGACAGTGCGGAGTGAGCTGGGTCGCAGGTCCCGAGCCTGTGACCAGGGCGGATTTCGCCCCTCTGGTGCGGCACCACGTAACCTGGATCGTGCAGACCCCATTTGGTTGGCAATCCCGCTACAATTCCCCGGAGCTGCGCCTGGTCACCGGCGGCGGCATCTTCTGGGGCGAAACCGACGAAGGTCTGCGCACCACCACCCGTCTGGCAAAACAGTTCGGCATCAAGACTCTGCTCAAGCCGCACATCTGGATGCACAGCAATCGTGACGGAAAATGGCGCGGGGAAATCGAGATGGAAAACGAGGAAGACTGGCAGCGCTGGTTTGCCAACTACCGCAAGTTCATTTTGCACTATGCCAGGCTGGCCGAAGAAAACGGCATCGAGGCCCTCTGCATCGGCACCGAATTGCACATGACCGCGATCAAGCGGGAGCAGGATTGGCGCAAGCTCATCGCCGACATCCGGAAGAGCTACTCCGGCAAACTCACCTATGCCGCCAACTGGTACCGGGAGTTCCAGGAGATTCCGTTCTGGGACGCCCTGGACTTCATCGGCATTCAAGGCTACTTTCCCCTTTCGGATAAGCGAAATCCCAGCGTAGAAGAACTGAAACGGGGCTGGGAACCGCATCTCGCCGCCATCGAGCGGGTCAGTCGCGCAGTCGACAAGCCGGTGGTCTTTACCGAGATCGGCTATCGCAGCAGCGCGGACGCGGCCATTCGACCGTGGGAATGGCCCGGCTACCGGGGCACAGTAGCAGATTCCCAGGAACTCAAAACCCAGGCCAATTGCTACGAAGCGTTCTTCCAGACCTTCTGGCAGCAACCGTGGTGCGAAGGAGTATACTTCTGGAAGTGGTTCCCCAAACTCCGCGAAGGACGCGGGCGCGCGGGAAGAGATTTTACACCGCAAGGCAAGCCCGCCGAGAAGGTCATGGCTCACTGGTTTGGCAGATCACATGAAGGATGAAAGCCGAAAGACCATGACCCTCGGCGTGGTGTCCGACACACACGGCTTTCTCGACCCCAAGGTCTTCAACGTGTTTTCGGATGTAGATTTGATCCTGCACGCGGGAGACATCGGACATGAAGACGTGATCACCGCGCTGGAAACCATCGCGCCGGTGCGCGCGATCCACGGCAACGTGGACGGCTTTCCGCTCTGCGAGCGCTATCCCGCGGTTTATG
>CAYQOI010000081.1:0-10347 GCA_964419085.1 uncultured Cytophagia bacterium
TGTCCAGCGGCTGGGCAGCCATGAACATCATGATGCAGTTGTTGGCCATGTCGGTCACGTCGATGACTGCGTCGTTAGGTATTTTGTATTTGGGAAACGTCGCGGCAGCGCCGATGAGCGACGGGATGGGCAGCTTGTAGGGCTTGCCGGTGACTTCACTGGGCATGGGGGTCTCAGCTTCGCCGCCGGTGGTGCCACCGCCCGGATGACAGCTTGCACAAGCCTGGCCATTGGTGCTGAGTGCCTTCTTGTCGTTGAAAAGCTGCTCGCCGTACTTGATGGCGGCTTGCTGAGTCTGCATCATGTGCTTGGGCAGTTTCATCATCGCCTGTTTGCTGGCCATGAATTTGTCCATATTCTTCATGGCCATGTTCTTCATCATCATCTTTTGCTCCATGGTCAGCGGCTTTGGCGTCAGCTTCTTTTCCTGGGCATTCGAGGTGACGAACGCAAACGCAACTGCCAAAACCAACGCGCCGGCCAGCAATGCCGTAAAAAGGCCCTTCGCTTTCATAGAAACCTCCTTTTTGAGTGTTTTTGAAATGATAAACTTGGAATACCGTACCACTAATTCACTCCTTTCCTGATCACCTCCTTTCGCGCAAGACTCCTTTCCTTACAGATGGGGTCTGAAGAGGCAATACGCACCTCCTCGAACCAGAGTTGGATCGAAAATCAGATCGGTTGGCTCCCCTCAAAATATTCAAAGAATGAAACAATCATGAATTGGGAACTATTCCTCCCGCGTGTGGACCCCAACGCGAGGCAATATCTTCCACCCCTCCTTCGAGAAAACAAGCGTCATTAAAGGACCCTGCCGCAAGCCCGTCACCCGGCCCACGGCGCTCAACTCACAGAAGCTTGAGCTCTTCAACCTGAATGTAGTGTGCATTGGTAAATAGGATACCGGAGACAACCGCTTTCTTTTTCAAGTAATTACGGTTTGCAGGAATGTTCTCCCCAGCGGGCGAGTGCATGAACGTCCAAATGGAACCGTCGTCGGCCTGAAGACCAGCGTGATGCGTCTTGGGGTCATGCACAAAACCTTTTGTGGTATGGGAAAGCAATTCACAATCCAGACAGATGATCTCGCCATGCAACTGCCCCGATTTCAGGCTCACGCCAGTGGTGCTCGCCTGCCTGGTGTGCGGACTCAACGGCTGCACGAGTTCATAGGTGGAGAAAAACACCACAATGGCAATGGCCGCCAACGCCAGAGTCGAATGAATCGGGCGATACGCAAAAAGCGACTGAATGAGCTCGGCAAAACTCGGCCGTTCTCCGTATCGAAAGATTTGCCTTCGAATCCGATTGCGCAGGTAGCCGGGCGCACGAGTCTTCAACACTCGCTCCTTGAGCACATTCTTAAGCTTGACCTCGTCAAGATAGCTCTCATTGCAGCGCTTGCAATCTTTTAAATGCGCGCGCACTGCAAGCACTTTTTTGTCGTCCAATTCACCATCGACATAACCGGTAATCAAGGAGCCAAAATAAGTGCAATCCTTCTTCATTTAGCGTATTCCTCCAAAATAATGGCGTGTATTTTCATCCCGCGTTGAGTTTTGCATTCGTTTTGCTAACATATCCGCCTTTGACGGCGTAATCCCGTAGATAATTCTGCAAATAACGCCTTCCCCGCGACAGCCGGGACATCACCGTTCCGATGGGAGAACCGATAATGCTGGCGATCTCCTTGTAAGAAAAGGACTCCACATCGGCCAGCAGGACCACAATCCTGAATTCGTCGGGAAGCTGGTCCAGTGCGGTCTTGATCTCATCCGAAAAGAGATGGTCGTACTCCACCACAGACCCATTTGGGTCCGCGCGATGCTCCGGTCTTTCGGGTTCCTCTTCGCTGGCAAATCTCGCGCTGTCCAGGTCAACATGGTGAGGCAGACTCTGTTTCTTTCTGTATTGATTGATGAAAGTATTCGTCAAGATTTTAAACAACCACGCTTTAAAGTTCGTCCCTCGTTTGAACTTGTTGAAAAAACGGTACGCTCTCAGATACACTTCTTGCACCAGATCCTCTGCATCGATTTCGTTGCGCGTCATTCTGAGCGCGGTGCTGTAAAGCGAATCCATATGCTGAAAGGTCAGTTCGATGAATTCTTTTCGTTTTTCTTCCATAATCGCGCGCACTCGTCGCTATCTCCAACGCGACACCTGATGCTCCCCTGCGCGAAGAAATAGCGTTGCACCCAGGACCTGGTTGTGCATCTTAATTACACAACACGATAAAATGACCGATTATTCCCGATCTAAATGTCAGATTCGTCCTTCCAGCGCACGATCCGCCACTTGCCATCAGACTCATCCTGCTTGAACGCAAAAATGGCCGTGCCGGTGAGGATAAAATTCAGGTCCGGACCAAACAGGCTGAGATTGAACCGCACGAACCGTCGCTCGAAGGTGCCATCGTTTTCGGAAAACAACGTATTCAACCACACCAGATCGATGACCTCGAATGAGCGAAAAAGTTGGCCCGTCGTTTTCAAGTCCACATCACGCCCCCAGGTCACGAACCCGCCGCTGGGCTCCAGATTCGGGTCGAAGAACTCGAACACAAACGACTCATCCAGTACATCGCTGTAGAGCACCGAATCTTTGAATGTGTAGGCATAGCGAAAATTCTCCAGCACCTCCTCCGGGGTTTGCTGTTCGGTGATTACGCTGGTGAGGTCAAGGTTGGGATCGAGTTTCGGGGCAAAAGGGTTCACACAACCCTGAAGCAAGACGAGACACGCAAGGCCCAAAGGCATTCGCCCCGCCCGCATAAACTTGAGGAGCTGCTGAATCAGCCAGTACATGGGTCGTAAAAGGTCTGTCCAAGGCTCTAGACTCCCTGAGCCTTTCCCGGCTTCCGGGTGAGGCCATGCCTGCCCTCCCAAACACTAAAAGATAGTCAGCTGACTTGAGGAATGCAAGCACTAAAACCGTTTTTTGCTTCAAAGCCAAAGGATGGCAGCCCGGTGCTCATGCCCGAGTAACGGGGCCTCTCCTGTACCGACGTCGCACCACGGACCAAAAAATGCTTGACTTTTGTGCGCCGCCGAATTAGTTTTATTGGCATACCTCGCAACGGTTCCCCATTTCGGTATTTATGGTGACTCAGTGCCCGTTTACTCCCTGCGGGTTTGGTTTTCACTTGAATCTAAAGGAGGGTCCCCATGAAACGCGTGATTGTTCCCGTCATTCTGCTCGTGGTTCTGTTCATTTTCTCTGCCTCTTTGTTGAACATTCCCAAAACCCTACCAGAGGGCACGGTCGTTCCCCCGGAAGTGACCAACATCCTAAGTGCAGACAAAGTGGACAAGGCCATCATCTACTCCAACTTCGGTTATGGTTGGTACTTCTTCAGCAACGTCCTGGGATTCATCATCCTTGCGGCCGTGCTGATGCTGGGTCTGTCCGGCAAAATCCGGGCGAAGGCTTCTCAATGGGCCGAAAAGCTCACCGGCTTCAAGAATGCCCCGCTGGTGTGTGGGACTCTGGCCGCATTTATCGCACTGCTGTTTGTGTTCCTTTCCGCCACGCCTGAACACCCGGTTTCGGCAGGCACGCTCGGTCTGGCGCTCGCCTGGGGGATCGTGGGCGTCTTTATCGGCAAATCTTCCAGATTCGCACAGACTTCTTTCTACATCATCGGCTTGTTCCTGTTGCTGGAAATCATCAACTTTCCCTTGACCTACTACCGCTCATTCGTGGTGGAACATTACTTCGAGCTTTCCACGGAGACATTCGGGAAATGGTTTGCCGACATCTTGAAAGGCGACGTCATCAGTTATCTGTTAGCGGTTCTTCTCATCCCGCTCGCCTACTGGGGAATTCGCAAGAGTCCGAAACGCTGGTGGGTCTGGATTTCCGTGGGTGCCGTGCCCATCATGATTCTGTTTCTGGTCATCGGCCCGGTGTACATCGATCCCATGTTCAACAAATATGAGGAGCTCAAAGATCCGGCGTTGAAGACCCGCATCCTGGCCATGGCGGAGGAATCCGGTATCTCGGGAAGCCGGGTGTTTCAGGTGGATAAAAGCAAGGAGACGCAGAAAGTCAACGCTTACGTCACCGGACTGTTTGGCACCAAACGCATCGTGCTCTGGGACACGATTCTGGAAAAGCTCACGCCGGACGAAATTACTTTTGTCATGGGACACGAGATGGGACACTACGTGCTGAATCACGTCTGGAAATTCATCGGCGTGTTTGCGGTCACCCTCTTCGTGCTGCTTTTCGTCATCTCGCGGACTATCAACTTTTTCATCAGGAAATTTGGTGACAAAATGGGGTTCGGCGAGATTTCCGACATCGCGAGTCTGCCCCTTCTGTTGCTGATGCTTTCGCTGCTGATGTTCTTGATTTCCCCGGCCATCAACGCTTACAGTCGCAGCAAAGAACACGAGGCGGACAAATTCGGTCTGGAACTGACGCACAACGGCGAGGTTGCGGCCTCCGCGTTCGTGAAGCTGGCAAACGAGAACCTCAGCAACCCTTCGCCACCGGCCTTCGTGGAATTCTGGCTCTTCAACCACCCGACGCTAAAAGATCGCATCGAGTTCTGTAAACAGTACACTGCGTCCGAAGAAAAGCAGGAAGAGCCTAAACCGGCCCCGGAGGCGGAAGAGGGCAAGGAATTGACCAAAAAGAACTGACCCGACTCAGGCAAACATCCGCGGGTCAGTGGCGTTTGCGAGGGCCTCTTCCCGCGAGATGATCCCCTCGTCCAGGTAGCGTTTCAGGGCCTGGTCCATGGTCTGCATGCCGTAGGACGCACCGGTCTGAATGGCGGAATGCAACTGGTGGGACTTTTCCTCGCGGATGAGGTTGCGCACGGCGGAGGTCGCGATGAGTACTTCGTGCACGGCCACGCGGCCTCGGCCGTCCCGGGTGGGCAACAGGCGTTGCGCGATGATGCCCTGCACCGCGTTGGCAAACATGGCCCGGATTTGTCCCTGCTGTTCCGAGGGAAAGACATCTACGATTCGGTTGACGGTCTCCGCCGCGCTCAAGGTGTGTAGCGTGGCGAAAACCAGGTGGCCGGTTTCGGCCGCGGTCAAGGCAAGGGAAATGGTCTCCAGGTCGCGCATTTCGCCCACCAGGATGACGTCCGGGTCTTCGCGCAGCGCACTGCGCAACGCGTTGGCAAACGAATGGGTGTGCGGCCCCAATTCCCGCTGGTTGATGAGACAGTTCTTGTTCTGGTGCACATATTCGATGGGGTCTTCGATGGTCAGGATGTGCTCGCGGCGCTCCTGATTGATCAAATCGATCATCGCGGCCAGCGTGGTCGATTTACCAGAGCCGGTGGGTCCCGTCACCAGCACGATCCCCTTTTTCTGACGGCAAAGACCGTACAACCCTTTGGGAACGCGCAGCTCCTCCAGGCTCCTCACCCGGTCGGGGATGGTACGAAACGCGGCCGCCTCACCTCTCAGTTGAAAATAGAGATTGGTTCGAAAACGAGCCACCTTCGGGATGGCGTAAGCAAAGTCCAACTCCAGATTCTTTTCCAGCGTCTGGAGCTGCGATTCTGTGAGGATTTCCCGGAAAACCGCACGCAGACCGCCGCTGGTCAACGGGGTGTTTTCCAGCCGGCGCAGGGTGCCGTGAATGCGCAGCACCGGCGGGCTGCCCGCGCTGAGATGGATGTCGGAGGCTTCTTTCTGTACGGCAAACGCCAGAAGTCTATCCAGGTCTACCTTTCTCATCGTCGGTCGCGCATCAGGGAGATTCCAGAATCCTCGGCGTGATGAAAATCAGCAGGTCCGTCTGGCGCCTGGTCTTGTCTTTGTTGCGAAACAGATTTCCCAAAAGCGGGATATCGCCCAGCAACCAGACCTTGTCCACCGTTTCAACGGTGTTTTCTCGAATCAATCCGCCGATCACCATGGTTTCGTTGCTTTTGAGATTGACCACGGTTTCCACCTGGCGCTTGGAGGTGATGGGCGCCCGATTCTCGCCCGCGACCACCTCGCCGATGATCTCTTCCACATCCGGATTCACGTAAAGCGTAATGGTCTCGTCGTCGCTGACGTGCGGCGTAACCCGCAGAGCGATGTTCACATCCCGGTACGAAAAGGTCACGATGTCCCCCTGTCCGCCCACGCCGCGATTGATCTGCGGGATGGGAACCGTAGTCCCCACGCTGATCACGGCCTCCTGGTTGTCCATGGTGAGAACACGCGGATTGGACACCAGCTTTGAGTTGGTATGCGAGTTGAGAAAATTGATCACCGCGTTGTACTGGTCGAAATTCAAGGTGCCGTAACTGATGCTGCCGCCCGCCAGCGGGACTTCTACCGAATTGCGGAATGTGTTCCCCGAGGGCAACAGGACCTCGCGGAAGATCTGCGCGTTGATGCTCTTGGCCCAGTTGATCCCGATATTTTCGCTTTTCTGTGGCGCAATCTCGATCAACTTCGCTTCGATCATGATCTGTGGTGTGGGCACATCGAGCGCCGCGACCATGGCGTCGAGCTGCTGAATATTGGCCGGGAAATCGGTAACCACCAGAATGCTGCTACGCTTGGTTGCCGTCTGAGGCTGACCCTGCTGCGCCTGGACATTGGGGCGAAAGTTTGGATAGAAGACCTGCACCTTCGCCTGCGGAGAAAGGAGCTGGGCCACCGTCGTACGCAGGTTGTTGGCGTCGATGTATTTCAACCGGTACACTTTGGTTTCCAATTCCTGCACCTGCAGCTTCTCCGGCGGCTTCACCAGAATCACTTCACCCTGCGTGACATACTCGTATCCGTTAGCCTTCACCACCAACTCCAACGCCTGTTTCAGCGTCACATTCGACAGGCTCACGGTGACCTGGCCGGTCACATCTTTGCTGGCTACGATGTTCAATCCGGTTTGCTTGGCCAGAAGACGCAGCACGTTGGTGATGTCGGCGGACTTTACATCCAACGAAATAGGCGCAGTATCGGCGAGAATCGCCGGGGGTTGTGCGCCCGCCTTTTGGTTCAGCGTCACCGATTCGGACACTTCTCTCCGGCCGGTGTTGCGGGCGTGAGCCTCGAAGTCCCTCAGCCCGTTCCCGCCGTCTGCTTCCCGTTCCGGCTCGAACACGTCGATGAGATAGAGGCCGGAGATGCTTTCGGTGATTTTGTACCTGACTTCGCGGCGAAAAGTGATTTCGATCTGCACCACCGGCGGGGCTTTACGCCACTGCCGCGCGTGGATCGCCTGCACCAGGCCACGAGACAGCTGAAAATCCGTTTTGGCCGCGACTAATTTCGTGTCGCGCAAGTAGAACACCAGGGTCGGCGGGTCCGCTTCGTACCGGTCCAGATAAGGCGCGTGACCGCTGCACTCCACCATCACACGAAAACGGGAGCCTGAATTGATCGGCTCGATCTTCTCCAGCCTGAACGTCTCCTCAGCCAGCGCGGTCCCAAACAAAACAAACAGAAGTGGGATCACCGCCGCGTTCAGCATTCTTTTGTGACAAGTGTTAACGTCCATTTTCCCTCAGCAACAAAGTGACGATTCGGCCGCCTTTCCTGCACACAACGCGATCCCGCCGAATGTGGAGAATCTTGAGGTCCCCACTTCGTTCTCCTTCACCCAGAATCTGATCGCCGATGAGCGCATGTCCCTGGCCATCCTTCCAGATGATCCCGCGCAGCACGAAATTGCCCGAATCGGTCTGACTCGAATCGAATTTGGCCAGGCGAAACGTCTCCGCAAACGGGTCCCGCCCCCACGACGTAAACGTGACCTTGCTGTATTTGGGATGGGCCTTGCGTTTGGGGGACGCTGCACGCTTTTTCTTCTCTTTTTTGGCAGGGGCGGTAGCCGGCTTCTGCACAGACTCACTGGCAACCGCAGGGGGCGCGGGCGCAGCAGGGCGTCTGCGTTGACCGCAAACGAATTGATTGACAGCAAAGAATAACGCCAACCCGCCGGCGACCGACATGAGGATTTTTTCTCTCTTCTTGAGCCCGGCCATCACCGCACCGACATTTCCACAAACTTCTCCGCCGCGGCAGTCTCCTGAAGATACGCCGCGACATCCAGGATGATTTCCAACTCAGGATAGATCCGCTGGTCGTAGTTGAGGGTCACCTCTCCCACCGAAAGCAGGTAAGGCAGGTCGTTCAAGGAATCGATAAACTTGCCCAGGCTCTTGTACCTTCCCTGCAATTTGAGATGGATGACCAGCTTGAGGGCGCGGGCCGGGTTTTCCTGCCCGCCTTCCATGAGATGGTCGTAATCCGGCAGGATCCGGTCGAACCTGAGCCCGAACCGTTTGCCCCGGCGTTTCAGCGCGGTAACCAGCATGGGCAGGTCCTCCTTGTGCACCAATCGAGCCTCCAGGCGGCGCAATTCCGTGTCCTGGAGCTCCGCCTGCTTCTGCAGCGCCTTGAGTTGCTCGTCGTTTACACGCAGGCTCTGCAACTTCAACATCAGTTTCTCCGTGTCCTCTTTCAAAACCTGTAGTTTGGCGATTTCCGGTTTGTAGAGGAAAAAAAACCAGCCCACACAGATGATCAGGAGCACCGCACTTGCGACAATCAACGTTCGAACCGTTTCCGTCATCGTTGTGCCTAAGTCTCACACTCGATGGTAAACTGCAAATGGCTATCCTTTCGGATCTGCTGCGATTTGAGCGAAACCGACTCGAAGTAGTCCAGCCGCTCCAGAGCGAGAAGAAACTCCGCCAGATTCACACCTTCCATCGAGTTGTTTTCGAAGGCTACGCCTTCCAGGATCACCACCTGCCGGACCTCGTAGGTGTCGCTCCCCTCTACCTTCCTGTTACGATAAACGATCTTGAAGGAGGTCAACGCCATGTTCGGCGGAAACACCCGGCTGACGGCACGCAAATGGTTCGCCGCGCTCAAGTCGAGGTCCAGCGTTTCCTCGAGCGCCTTCTTTGTTTTCTGCAGCCGCTGCAGTTCGCGGCTCAGCTTCAAGAACTGTTTCCGCTTGGGCTCGGCCTCCTTGTATTCTGCCTGGATTCGCTTGAAACGCGCCTGAAGCTTGTGAAACTGGCGCGCGGCGCTCTGGGAAAGCAGCGTCATGCCCAGAAGTAAGATCATCGCCACATAGCGATAGATCTTGCTGAGATACCGATAGCGCAGCGAGCCTTTCAACGGACCGGGCAGCAGGTTCAGCTCCTTCCTTACGTCCAGGGCCAGTCCGGCGGCCACCGCGAAACGAGGGCCCAGGCGCAGCAGGTTGGCCCAGTCTTTAAACTTCTTCAAAGAAATCGTCTCGAACGGGTTCAACACCTCAAAGGGCAGATGCAACTGCTCCTGCAATGCGGAAATCAGGTTCGGCATCAGGGCCCCGCCACCGGTGACAAACACCTTTTCCAAGCGCTCGATCTTGAATCTTTCTTTGTAGAATTCCACCGTGCGTTGGATCTCCCCCACGAGTCGCTCCAGGACCGGCCCAAGCATGCCCGCGATGTCTTGCAGCGGCACGCCTTCCTCCGTCCGGGATTCACCGCCATCCGCGGCCGGGATGCCGTAGCGCCGTTTGACTTGCTCGGCCTGTTTTTTGTCCAGAGTGATCTCGTTTCCGTCCACAAACACCACGCCAGTCAGCGCTTCGGTAAAATCCGCTCCCCCGGTGGAAATTTCCCGCGCGAATTGGAGCATGCCGCGGTTGACAAAAACGAGATGGCTGGAGTGTGCCCCGATGTCGATGATCCCGTAGCACTTGTTTGCGTCCTTCTTCAAGGTTGCCCGCAGCAGGTTCCACAGGGCCACCGGCACGGTTGAGACTTTTGAGGGCACAAAAGAGGCCTTCCGGAGAATCTCCACATGATTCGACACCAGCTTCTTTTGCGCCGCCACAACAAACACATCGAGCTTGTCCTGCTTCTGCCCGCTTCGACCGTCGGTGACCAGGTACTCGAAAACCGTCGCATCCAGCGGAAAAGGGAAATCCTTGCGGCAGGCCCAGGGCACGGCCTTGGCCAATTCCTTCCGAGCCGTCCCTGGCAACTGAATGTTCTTATAGACCACCTCGAGCCCCGAAACCGCGCTGGTGATCGCGGTGTTGCGAAAGTTCCTGCGCTGTAGATGCTCCCTTATGGCCGTGGCGATTTTCTCCTTGCGCTGTGCGTCTTCGTCATCCACCGACATCTCGGGCATGGGGAAAGAACCGCAGTTCAGCAGCTTGAGTCCGCGGGCGGTCTTTTTCAAATGCACATACTTCAGCGCGTGGGAGCCGAGGTCCAGTCCCAACAAACTGACGTTTTCCAGCAACGACCCGAGCGAAATGGATTGTGTCAACCGTTCCCGGATCCGCGTTGCTGGCTCCTTCTTGGGATTTCGGTCGGTCTCTGGCGTGGAACTTTTGCCACCCGGTCCCCCGCCGCCCTTCTTC
>CAYQOI010000082.1:0-10320 GCA_964419085.1 uncultured Cytophagia bacterium
TGCTCCCAAAGCAGATGCGCTACCGGACTGCGCCACGCCCCGATGAATCGAATACTTTACGAACCATGGTCAGATTCCAGAAAGGCTTTCAGCTTCCTGAACGCCTCCCCGCGATGGCTGATACGGTTTTTCTGCTCTACAGGCATCTCCGCAAAAGTCAGCCCGTAAGCAGGCACCCAGAAAACCGGGTCATAGCCGAAACCTGTCTGCCCTTTCGGTCGGTCAAGGATCTCGCCCTCGCACACGCCCTCGAACGTCCGGGTCTGCGATTCGTCACAAAAGGCTACCACACACCGAAATCTTGCCTGCCGTTTTTCTCTGGGCACGCCTTCCAGGTCCGCCAGCAGCTTCCGTACATTCTCCTCGTAGCTTGCGTGCTCGCTCGCGTACCGACTGGAAAACACACCCGGACGGCCATTCAGATAGTCTACTTCCAATCCTGTATCATCCGCGATGGTGGGCAGACCGGAGAATTCGTGGAGAGTCCTGGCTTTCTTCACGGCATTTTCTTCCAACGTTTGACCATCTTCGGCAACTTCCGGAGCGCCGGGGAAATCATCCACGGTGAGAATCGTCAGGTCCAGCCCGCGGAGCAATTTTCTGATCTCGCCTACCTTATCCCGGTTCCGGGTTGCGAGCAACAATTTCTTCACAGCTCCGGTTTCTAACTCACTCGTATCGATCGATCCAGTCCACGATCCCGACGATGGAAGCATCGATGGGCGCGATTCGGGTGGGGTACGGGATTGTAGCTTCCCGTGCGGTGGTAAAATAGACCAACTCCCCTGGTCCGGCACCGATGGTGTCCACTGCCACGATGGGCCCGCCAGTTGCCTTCTCCCGGTGGTCCACCGGCTGGATGATCTGCATCTTCGCGCCGACCAGATTCTCATCTTTCTGTGTCGCCCAGATAGTGCCGATGACTTTGGCCAGGTTCATTTCTCTGCGACGTCCAGTTTATCCACGATGGCCATGATCGTGGCATCGACCGCCTTGTTTTCGGTCAGGACCGTCTGCCTCGCAGAACTGCCCTGGGCGACCAGCACGATCTCCCCGACCCCTGCACCTACTGCGTCCACCGCGACCAGAAAGCCGGTCTTGGGTTTGTAATCCAGCTCCACGGGCTGGACGATCTGCAGCTTCATCCCCACGAGCTTTTCGTCCTTCCGGGTCGCCCAGACCGTCCCGATGACCTTTGCGAGAATCAAAACGTTCTCCGCACCAAAACTTAGCCGTAGACTTCGGCGTAATTACATTTGCAGACCCGCACCAGGCGCTGGTTGAATCTCCAGGAGTTCTTGGTGTTGGAACGCTCGGACACCACAAGCCGCACAGGGGTGAGCACCTCGCCACAGGTGGAACAGTGATCCCCTTGACGTTCGGCACTCGCCTTCGCAACCTTGGCGGCAAAACTTTGATCTTTGGCCATTTTTTCTCCTAAACGATTGAAATTCAAGCCCTGTAATTTAGCAATTTGACAAAAAAAGTCAACAAAAAACCGTCCCGGAGGACGGTTTGAAAACAAGCAATGATTTGGCCTGAGATTTCAGTAGGCTCCCACCAACTTCTTGAGCTGGCGGAGTTCCCATTCCAGCCGGTTGATGCGTTTCTCCAGCAGGTCTTTCTCCCGGGGATTCAGGTCGTGGCCCGGGGTGTTTACCTCTTGGGTCTGAGGCAAAAAGGCCTGGGGGCCAGATCCTGCGCTGGCACCCAAAGTGACATCCGGAGCAGCCTTCTGGCCTATCTCCACATCTACGCGCCGAACCTCTCCTCCCCGCATGTATTCCAGAGACACCTCCTGGCCCGGTACCGTGTACTCCACCATGCGGGCAAGTTCGGAGATGTTTTTGACTTCTTTATTGGAGAACTTCAAGATAACGTCACCTTTTGTGAGCCCGGCCTTTTCCGCAGGACTGTTCTCTTTGATTGCCCGAATCTTTGGCTTCCGGCCATCGTAATAGCCCACCACGCCTAACCAGCCTTTACGCACGTGACCATACTCGATGATATCCCGCGCGATCTTCTTGATCCAGTTGATGGGGTAGGCGAGGGTCGTCGCGTTGAGATCATAGATGCTGATGGTCTGGTCGAACCCCACACGCGGGTCGATACGACCCGCCACCACCCCGATCACTTCGCCTTCCGCACTGATCAGGGCGCTGCCGTTGTTGCCCGGGCTGAGGCTGGCCGAAATCTGAATGAGGCCGTCGTTTCGGATTCCGTTCACCGCACTCAAAACGATGGACGGATACACACCTACCGAGTTTCCGATCAACAAGGCCCAACTGCCGGGCACCACGCGATCCGAATTCCCAAACTTCGCCGGTTTTAATCCCGCGGAGTCGACTTTGAGAATGGCCAGTCCGGTTTCCGGATCATGACCCACAAACTGTGCGTTCAATTCTCTGCCGTCGGCCAGGGTCACAAAGTCAGCCTCGGCGCCCAGAACGATGCTGCTGCGAGTCAGGATATAGCCCTGCCGGTCAAAAATGATTCCGCTGCCCACATTGATGTGAGCGCGAGACCTCGGCGTCGGATTCTCGGATTTGAAAAACGACAGCAGCCCGGTTTCTTTTTCAGAAGAGACCACGGTAGAAAATCGCGCGGTGACGGTGACAACAGATTGTTTGCTGGAATCGATCAGGGTTTGGATTTCACGTTCCAGGATCCGCAGCGTTTCGCCGGCGTGGAGCAAGGGTGCGGTAGAGCAGACCAACCCCAGTGTGATGAAGAAGGACAGTCGCTTGGCCTTCTCGGTTACATCTTGCATTGGTCTCAAAACTCAACTGTGTGGACGTTCTCGGGCAGGAAGTCGCGGGTTGAATCCTTTGGAGTAGAGTTGTCTCGCTGCACAGCCTCGGAGTTCAGGGGCGTGCCGCCACCTTGCAGACGGACGACGTCCAGAGGAAAATTCACTGTCTGAGAATCGGCATTGAAATTAGCTTGGGGTTGAGTGGAAACGGTGGGCTGCGAGAGAGTCAAACTGACCGGATTCGAACTCCTCAGATTTGCGACAAGGAAAACGGCCACCACAACGACCGCAATGCTTATTGCGTACATGGGGACATTTGCTCGCCATCTGAACGCGCGCCAGCTGAGGCTCCGCTCCATGCTGATCCTCGTGCGCAGGATCGTCTCGAAATTGCTCGATGTTTTGATACGCGGCAACGCCTTGAGCTTGGCCTTGATGTCTGTCGCTCGGTGGTAGAGATCCCGACAGGTATTACATCCTTTGATATGCCGGTCCACCTCTTTCCGGTTCTTGATCGAAAGCAAGCCATCGACATAATCGAAGATGTCATCTTGAATTCTGTTACATTCGGTCATAGGCACTCCTTCGGTCAATAATGGCAGGCAATTCAGACGACCAGTATTTATTTCGGCACTTATTTCTTTTTCATCAGATGCTTCAACTCATTCTGAAGCTTCAAGCGCCCGCGGTTGACTCTCGACTTGACCGTCCCTATCGGAACCTTGATGATTTTACTGATCTCTTCATATGAGAGTTCCTGAATATCCCGGAGAATGATCACCTCGCGAAACTTCGGCGAAAGGTTGTTGATCTCCCTCTGGATGATCTCCTCCTGAATCAAGCCGTCGACCTGGTTCTCGGGGTTGTGACCTTCATCGGAAATCTCATAGTCGCGGTCCTCAAAGCCCATGTCGGTGACCGAAAAGAGCTTGCGCCTCTTGCGGCGCCGCAACTCGGTACGCGACAGGTTGCCCGCTATCGTATAGATCCATGTTGAGAACTTGGCAATGCGTTTGTACGCTTTGCGTTTTCGATAGACCCGAAGGAATGTCTCCTGAACGATATCCTCGGCTTCCTCTTGATTGCCGACAAAGCGATAAACGAAATTCAGAAGCTGGTCCTTATATCTCTTAACGATGAGATCAAAAGCATACAAGTCGCCTTTCTGAAAACGCTCGATCAGCTCTTCATCGCTCGGCTTGCTTTCAGAACTTTTGGATGGCTCTGACATGCGTTCGGTACTACCGCTTTTTTCAACCATACGCCTTTTAAAAAGTTCCTGAATTGAAACAGATGTTTAGCCCCTGAAAACTCAGCGCATGATGCGCACAAGCAGGGTCTGCAGCGCGATTTCAGGGGGCTGGCTGCTGGTTTTCAACGCCAGGTCCGCGGCCAGCAGGCTCTCGAAAATCTGTTGTAATTGTTCGGCAGAAAACTTCGCTGCCATCGTTTTGGTTTTCTGCACAAAATAGCCGGGAATGCCGGTTAAAGCCGAAATCTCCTCCGCACTCTTGCCCCCAGCCATCGCAGCTTTGACCTTCGCCAGATTGACGAAATGCCGGGTGAACATGGCCAGAATGCCCGTGGGGGACTCGCCGCTCTCCAACATCCGGTTGAGGATGCGCAGGGATGTTGCGAGGTCGCGACTTCCCACCGCATCGTTGAGATTGAAAATGCTGTAACTGCGCGACAGCCCCACCAACTTGTGAACATCATCCTCCTCGATGCGGGTTCGGCCGTCGAGGTTGAGCATGATCTTTTCCAACTCGTTGGCCAGCACGCCCAGCTCATTTCCCACTCGCGCCTGGAGAGCCAGACACGCTTTCTGCGAAATCTCGATGCCAAATTTCTTCAGGTGTGCCTGCACCCATGCCGGCACCTGACTGTCGTACAACGGCTTCAGCTCGACGAACACCGCGCGGGACTTCAGCTTGCTCAGCCCCTTGCCCAGCGCTCCGCCCTTGGTGTTGATGAGAACTAACCTGGTGGTTGGAGACGGATTCTGCAAATATTTGGCCAAATACTCCAGGTGCGGCTGCGACAGTTTCTGAACGTCTTTGACCACCACCACCCGCACCTCTGACAGCATCGGGTATGCATTGGCAGCTTCGATGATCTTGCCCGCGTCCGTTTCGCCGCCGTAAAAAACGTCGAGATTGAAATCCCGGGTCGCCGGGTCCACCACCACGTCCAACAACGCGTTCAGGCACTCCTCGACCAGATAGCGCTCTGCACCGCTGAGCAGATAGGCCGTGGCCAGCTCTTTTTTTGCGAGATGGCGTTGGAACTCCCGGTAATTCATCAGGCGTCAGATGGTGGTTTTTGTGACTCCTTTTTGATCGCAGTCCGAAGCGAAAACAGGAACCCTCCCCAAACAAGGCCCAGAATCACGACCATCATAATCACTGCGCCAGTGGACATCTCTCTCAATCCTCTCTAACGGTTTGCTGAAACAGCCGGTTGTTGAGCAAAAGAAACGCGACAATCGCCACCCCCCACTGAAACAAGCAGGTTCCCAGGCTAAAGGTTCTGAACGGATTCCACCAGCCCTCGGGATCGTAGGACGTGACGGCCTGCCATGACCACCAAGTCAGCAGAACGATGAACTCCACCGGAATCAAAAACGTCACGATGAGGTTGAACCACTTGCCGGCATCCCAATCGTTGCCCTCGGTGTTCACCAGTTGCGTGCGCATGCGCTCCACGCCGTATTTTATGGCCGCAAAAGTGAAAAACATGCCGCTGATGATCAAACCCAGGCCCCAGGTCCAGTCCTGATTGTTGAAAAAATCGAGACTGAGCGCCGAGGGCAAGCCCAGCAGAAAGCCAAAGCCGGCCACGAACAGAATCGCACGGTGGCGGTTCAGACCCGCGTCCATGAAGATGCGAGTCGCCAACTCGATCATCGCGATGAGCGAAGAAAGCGCCGCCGAAGTGAGCGCCAGAAAGAAGATCCCCATAAAAAACCCGCCCAGCGGCATCTGTTCAAACAGCCGGGGAATCCAGACAAACGTCAAGCCGGTATTTCCCGCACCCACCGCTTCCATCGCCTTCTCATAAGGAAGAATGGCAAAGATGGTGGGCAAAACCGCCATTCCCGCCAGCAAGGACGCGGAATTATTTCCCAAACCGGCAATGAACGAGTTCAGGACGATGTCCTCCCGTTTTTTCATGTACACAGCGTACGTGAGGATCAGCCCCCACCCCGCGCCGGTAGACCAGGCAGATTGCGACAGAGCCTCCAGCCAGGTTCGGTAGTTCAACAACTGCGAGAGCTCAGGCTTGAAAAAGTAGTTCAACCCCACCAAGGCGCCTGGCAAGGTCACCGCCCGAATTGCCGCCAAAACAAGAAGAAAAAAGAGCAACGGAATCAGAATCTTATTCGCTTTTTCGATCCCGTGCACCACGCCCTTGTAGATCACAAACGCACCGATGGCCATGGCGACAAAATGAAAGACCACCGGCTGGTAGCCCGCTGTAAAAGAGTGCCAAAAGGCCTCGGAATTCACTAAATGCCCATCGCCGACCACCGCGGCGAGGAAATATTTGACACACCACCCCATGACAACAGAGTAGTAAAACATGATGGCCATGGTGCAAAAGCCCACAAACGCGCCCATCCAGGTGTATTTTTTGCCCAGAAGTTTCCCAAAGGCACCGATGGTGCCGTAGCGGGTGGCCTTGCCCATCGCAAACTCGATGATCAGCAGCGGGATGGACCACAGAAAGAGGAAAATCAGCCACGGGATGAGAAACGCCCCGCCACCGTTTTGCGCGGCGATCCGGGGAAACCGCCAGATGTTACCCGTTCCCACTGCCATGCCGAGAGCGGCCAAGATCAGCGCCCAACGGGACGAAAAGAATTCGGTTTGCCTCTTCTCCACCTACTTTCTCCACCGTACCTTTCTGTTTGTGCCAGACATCGTCATGTCGACAACCTACAACGCTGAACCGCGGGTTCTTGCCCTGCGCTCAAAAATGGATAATCAGTAACCCGGCGAGCCCGAGAGCGAAACAGTAATATGCGAAACGGTCAAACCGGTCACGGCGAATTACCGCCAGCAGCCACTTGATGGCAAACAAGCCGGAGAGGTAAGCTGTAACCATCCCCAGCAAAATAACCAGCAACTGTCCAGCGCCCGGCGGGTCTCGAAACAGTTCCAACGACTTCAGGAGCGTGGCACCGAAAATCAGCGGCACCGCCAACAAGAACGAAAAGCGGGCGGCCTCGACACGCTCCACCCCCAGCAACATCGCAGCACTGATGGTCGTTCCGGAGCGCGAGATGCCGGGCAAAATCGCGAAGATCTGAGCCACGCCCACTCCCAGCGCCCGTAACGGAGAGAATACGGAAACGCGCTCCCTTGCCAACCTGGAAAGCAGGAGAATCGCCCCTGTAACCAGCAAAGACCAGCACACAAACCGCGGATGTGAAAACGCTTCCTCAAAGCTACTCTCGAAAAGGTAGCCCACCACCGCAGCGGGTACCGTTCCCACGACGAGCAGACCGAGGAGCTGCAGACCCCGCCCTTCGTCGTCTTCGGGCTCTGGGCGCGGCCTGTGAAATCTAAATGAAACGATCGCCTTCAAACCCTTGAATAGGAGACGTATCTCTTGCTTAAAAATGGTCAACACGGCCAGCAACGTGCCGAAGTGAGCAAAAACCTCGAACACGATGTTGCTGTTGTGTATCCCGAGAACAGCCTGTGCCAAAACCAGATGACCGGAACTGCTAACCGGAAGGAATTCTGTCAGCCCCTGGATGAGTCCAAGTAAGATCGCATGCCAGTAAATCAATCAGTTCTCCGAGCGTTCAACACGGCAATTCTTCATGTGCCAGGAAATCACGCTCAATATAACCGATTTGGGCAACGATTGCAAGGGAATTTCGCGAAGGGATTTTGGCAAAAAACGGGCGTGGGACGGACAAAGCAAAGAGGCTGAACGCTTTGTCAAAACTTACAACAGCACTCGCAAAGAATCAGCAGAGTATCTCACTCAACGAGGTAGAGGGTGATCCCCCAGTGCACGGGATCGTACGGCGGGGCGGCGTTCCAGTCTTCGAAGGAATGGGAATCATCGGTTTCGTAGTAGACGATATACTCCCCTTTCTTCAGCAGGATGGTGCCGTCGAACAGGCGGTTTTTGCGCGCGCCGCCCGCATGTTTTGTCTTGCGGTAGGTCATCTCCCAGACGACGTCATGGGTCGCGGCGTTTTCGATCCAACCGTAGTCATACATCGACCCGTCCTGGCCTTCACCGATGGCATAGATTCGGACCTCACTGTCTTTCCTCAGTGTAAAGCGCTCGCGTTCGCGGTCGTAGTTTTGCACCCGAACGATCTGCGCCAAAATCTTGCCTTCGTCCCGTGGATTGTACTCGGCAACATCTCCTGGATTGAACGTTTTGTCCGCGGCCATGATGGTGATACCCCAGTGCTCCTTGTCAAAGGGCGGGGCGGTGTTCCAGTCCCAGTACGAGTGCGAATCATCGGTGACGTAGTAGACGATGTAGCTGCCTTTCTTGAAATGAACCACGCCGTTGAACAATCGATTTTTTTCCCCTCCTCCTGCGTGCTCCGTGTTGGCGTAATCCATCTTCCAGACCAGTTGGTGGGTCCTGGCGTCGATGATCCAGCCGTAATCGAACATCTCGTGTCGCCGGCCCTCTCCCAGCGCGTAGATGCGCAGGTCGAGGTCGCGCTTCAGGGTGAACCCGCCGGTACGGAACTCGTTATCGCGCAGCCGCGTAAATTCCAAAATCACATTTTGCTTGGACGTCTCGTCCGGAACGTAACGCCTGACATATTTCAACACGTCCGGCGCCTCGACGCGCAGGGTCAGACCCCAGTACATGGGGTCGTAGGGCGGGTCCGCATTCCAGCCGCCGTAAGAATGGGAATCGTCGGTGACAAAGAAGGCCACATACCTGCCGGCCGGCAACGAGATCACATCCCGTACTCTCCGATTCTTTTTAGCCCCCCCGGCAGGCTCCGAGTCACGGTAGTCGAATTTCCACAACGTTTCCCGGGACTCGGCATCCATGATCCAGCCGTAATCGAACGTCCCGTCTCGGCGGGCCTCCCCGATGGCGTAGACCTGGACGTTCAGCGGTTTTTCCAGCTCAAACCCCTGGCGTTCATATTCATCGTCGCGCAGTGAGGTCATCTGGACAAATGCAGTCTGGTTGAACGTTTTGTTCAGCTCCTCGACATTCTCACCGAATGCTTCGCCTCTTCCCCGAACCGCGATTCTGAATTGTTTCAACTCGCGGCGATACGCGTCGTAGACGTCTTCATAATCATCTTCGTCGAAAATCTTGTCCAAAAGCCAGCCGAAAAAGTTGCCGGTACCGCGGCGGTATTTATGGTAATTCCCCACAAATGAGGAATAGAACACCTCGTAGTCGCCCCGCGGCAACGCGACCGAATCGGTGAATTCCACCAGATATTTCCCCTTCCGTTCGCTATCCGCGTCCTCCATATCCCAGACGACATCTCGCGTCCCGGCGTTCAAAATCCAGGCCCTGGTAAAACGCCACTCGCTGCGCCGGCTTTCCCGGAATCCGATGGCTTCCACCTTGACGTCCTGAGGGGAGTTCAAACGGAATCCCGCGACCTTTATCTCCTCAGGTTCGATATCGCGAATTTCACATAACATCTTGTCTTGAGCAAGACACTGGGTGGAAACGACTATCAACCCAAATGTCACGCACGCAAGCAGTCTCTGCATGGTACCTCCGGGGAAGCGGTGTGGAAAAAGGCTAATGATGCTGTCGTGTAACCTCCAAAAGCTACCCTTTGCTACGCACGCCATACGCAAAAGTTGCACGGGATGACGTCTCTTGCCGTGTCGACCCAGGTTCATCCGCCAGCCGTCTTTTGGGACCGCGGCTGCGGAAGCCGTTTTGAGGGCGAGCCTCAGAGGAAAAATCGGCCGAGCAGGAGAAGATCGGCCCGCAGCAGGGAGACTCGTCACAGACTGCCCTGCATTAGCGAGCTCAAGACTTCGCCTGGGCAGGCCGCGACGTTGCGCGGCCAATGATGGTGGTTACAAGGATTGGAGTAGTCGTCCGGCCGGATCGTTCGCGCTTCACAGGCCGGTCAAATGCCGGGGTTTTGAACGCCGGACGATTCGGAGGGCACGTCTTTAGGTCTGGGCCCAGCGCCTGCCATCTTTTTCAATGAACTCGTCTGCCGCGTACGGCCCCCACGTTCCGGCCCGGTAGGGATAGATGTGCGGCGACTTCTCACCGGCCCAACCTTTGAGGATCTCATCCACAAAACTCCAGGCGGCCTCCACTTCGTCGTGGCGAATAAACAGCGTGCTGTCCCCGAGAATGGCGTCCAGAATGAGTCGTTCGTATGCTTCCGGTGGGTCGGCATGGAAGACGTCACGGTAGCAAAACTCCATGTCTGTGGGTCGCAGGACCATACTCGGTCCCGGGATTTTGAGCCCGAAGCGCAGGCGGATGCTTTCGTTGGGTTGCACCCGCAACGAAAGCGAATTGGGCTGCATCCGGTCCCCTTCTTCGTGGTCGGCGTGCGCGGCGTGACTGAACATGGCCAG
>CAYQOI010000083.1:0-10262 GCA_964419085.1 uncultured Cytophagia bacterium
GCTCTCCACGAAGCGCGGTTCCATCTCCTCTTTCCGCACCAGGCGAGAATTTGAGCCCCGCGCTTGCCATTTTCCAAAATTCGGTTAAATTAGCCAACGGAACCAGCGCTTCGTGGAGAGCAGAGAGATGACCGCATCAAAACAAGATTCATTCGTCCTGCCGTGCCAGCGGGAACTTTTTGACCTTCCTGAGGGCGTGACGTACCTCAACTGCGCCTATTTTTCACCGCAACTAAGGGTGGTGCGCGAAGCCGGCTTCCGGGGAGTCCGCCGAAAAGACCACCCCTGGAAAATCGGCCCGGAGGATTTCTTCTCGGAATCCGAGCAAGTGCGCTCCCTGTTCGCCGGACTCATCGATGCCAATTCGGATGACATCGCTCTCATTCCCTCTGTAAGCTACGGCATCGCGATCGCGGCGCAGAATGTTCCCCTCGAAGCCGGCCAACAGGTCGTGCTCCTGGAAGAGCAGTTCCCGTCGAATGTCTACGCGTGGCGAGAGCGAGCGCGGCAGGTGGGCGCAGAAATCGTCGTGGTACCGCGTCCGGACGATCTGCGCTGGGAAGACGCAGTGCTGGCTGCGATCACCGAGCGGACAGCCGTGGTGAGCCTGCCCGAGGTGCACTGGACAGACGGCAGCGTGGTCCACCTCCAGCCCATTTCGCAACGGTGCCGGGAAGTGGGCGCCGCGCTGGTGCTGGACGTCACCCAGTCTCTGGGAGCCAAACCGCTCTCGGTGAAACAACTCCGTCCCGCTTTTTTGGTGGCCGGGGCCTACAAGTGGCTTTTGGGTCCTTACAGCCTTGCCTACCTCTATGTGGATCCGGCCTACCACGCGGGCCAACCCCTCGAGCACAACTGGTTGAATCGGGAAGGGAGCGAGGACTTCGCCGGGCTGGTCAATTACCGAGACACCTTCCAGGCGGGCGCCAGAAGGTTCGACGTGGGAGAGCGCAGCAATTTCACCCTGATGCCCATGGCGCTGGCGGCGTTGCAGCAGATTCACACCTGGGGGGACGAGCGCATTCACCGCACGCTTTCCCATCTCACTGCCGCGTTCGGAGAAAAATGCCGGGCTGCCGGACTCATCGTGCCACCCGAGGACCGCCGCAGTGGCCACATCCTCGGCGTCCGCTTTCCGGGTGCGCTGCCGCACGGGCTGCTCGACGCCCTCGCCGCGGCACGCATCTACGTGAGCCAAAGGGGCAATGCGATCCGGGTAGCGCCGCATCTCTACAACGACGAAAATGACCTGCAGCGCCTGTTTGACGTGCTGGTCAGTCACCAGGGATGAAGTCGGCAGGGGAAAACGCCGGTGCTGGCCACCACTGTGTATCTACCGGCAGGAGAACAGGTTTTTCTGCCGGCCCAGTACTGCTGCGGATTTCTTGCGGCAGAAATACGATGTGGAGGCGTCCTGGGCATCCTAAGATAAGGTCAAGCCATGCCAGCGATTGAACTCAAACCGGGCCGGGAGAAATCCCTCCTGCGCCGCCACCCGTGGGTTTTCTCGGGCGCTGTTGCCAGGCTAGACGGTTCCTGCTCCGCGGGCGAAACCGTCGACATCCGCTCCTCGCAAGGCAAGTTCTTGGGTCGCGGAGCGTACTCCCCCACTTCCCAGATCCGCGTTCGGGTTTGGACGTTCTCGGACGAGCAAGTCGCGCCTGCGTTCTTCGCGTCCCGTCTCCAGAGCGCGGTCGCGTACCGGACAAAACTCCTGGACGCCGGCCGTTTCGATGCCTACCGGCTGGTCAACTCCGAATCCGACGGTCTCCCGGGCATCGTGGTGGACCGCTACGCCGGATTTCTCGTCTGCCAGTTCCTGTCTGCCGGGGCGGAATTCTGGAAGAAAGTGGTCGTAGAGCAACTCTCGCAGCTCTTTCCCGAGGCCGGAATCTACGAGCGCTCCGACGCGGAAGTGCGGGCAAAGGAGGGCCTGCCGCAAATCTCCGGTGTGCTGCACGGCGAGGAACCGCCCGACCTCATCGAAATCAAAGAAGACGCGTTGCGTTTTCTGGTGGATGTCAAAACCGGCCACAAGACCGGCTTCTATCTCGACCAGCGCGACAACCGCATTTCGGTGCGCGAATACTGCGAGGGCGCGGAAGTGCTCAACGGCTTCGCCTACACCGGAGCATTCGGCGCCTGGGCCCTCCACGGTGGTGCGGCAAAAGTCACAAACATCGAGTCTTCTGCTGCTGCCCTGGCCCTGGCCGAGCAAAACGTGAAACTGAATGGATTCGACCCCTCCCGCGTGGAAAACATCCACGGGGACATGTTTCAACTGCTGCGGCAGTTCCGCGATACCGGGCGCCAATTCCATGTGGTGATTTTGGACCCACCCAGATTTGTGGATTCCAAAGGACACCTGCAGCGAGCCGCCCGCGCGTACAAAGACATCAATCTGCTCGCGCTTAAGCTCGTGCGGGAAGGCGGTTTTCTCGTGACGTTTTCCTGCTCGGGGCTTCTGCCGGCAGAGCTGTTCCAGAAAATCGTGGCCGACGCCGCCCTGGACGCGAATCGGCGGCTCAAACGGGTACGACGATTGACGCAATCGGCGGACCACCCCATCGCTTTGAGTTTTCCCGAAGCGAGCTATCTAAAGGGCCTCATTTGCTACGTTGACTGACCGAAAGGGAGATTCGCAATGACGGACACCTGTGCATTTTGTGCTGTCGTCCGGAGAGACAAACCCGCATACATCGTGTTCCAAGACGAGCTTTCCCTCGCTTTTCTGGATGTGCGCCCGCTTTTTCCAGGACACTGCCTGCTGGTGCCCAGAAAGCATGTGGAAACGCTCCCCGAATTGGAAGCCGAGATGATCGGCCCCTTCTTCACGAACGTACAGCGGCTGAGCGCCGCGGTGGAGACCGCGATGGCTGCCGAGGGAACCTTCGTGGCCATCAACAACAAGGTCAGCCAAAGCGTCCCTCACCTCCACGTTCACATCGTGCCGCGCAGGAAAAAGGATGGTCTCAGGGGTTTCTTCTGGCCGCGCAACCCGTACCGTGACGAACAGCACATGGGCACAGTGCAAGAACAAATCGTCCGGGCGTTGCAGACCGGACGACGGGCGACCCGCTGATCCTTCCAAAAAAAGCCGCGAAAACCCGTTAACTGTTGCAAAACAGAATTATTATTGTAACTTAACATGCGAGATTCGCAAATAACGTAGTTGGGCTTCAATCGATGGATTTCAAAGACAAGGTTGTGATCGTGACCGGCGCGTCAGGCGGGATCGGGCGGGTGCTTGCGCAGCAGTTTGCAGAACACGGCGCGCGGGTCGTGGTGCATTTTCACCAAAACGAAGCCCGGGCGGAGGAAACGCTCGCGTCGCTGCAGGGGGAATCCCATCTGCTCCTGCAGGCCGACTTGCGCCAGCCCGAAGCCGCGGATCAGTTGACCACCGCCGTGGTGCAGAAATATGGTCGGGTGGATGTGCTGGTCAACAACGCGGGCATTTACGAGCGCCATGAAGTGGGCATCGATTCATCGGCGTGGCAATCGGTCTGGCAACGAACGGTGGAGACCAATCTGATGGCGCCGGCTTATCTGACACACCGGGTGGCGCAAGAAATGATCAGACAAAGGGCGGGCAAAATCGTCAACATCTCTTCGCGCGGCGCGTTTCGCGGAGAACCCAGTGCGCCGGCTTACGCCGCGGCCAAAGCGGGGTTGAATGCGATGAGCCAGTCCCTGGCGCAAGCCCTGGCATCATTCGGCGTCTTTGTTTACGTGGTGGCCCCCGGCTTCGTGGAGACCGACATGGTGCGGCCCATTCTCAAGGGCCCGGAAGGCGAGGAAATCCGTCGCCAGAGCCCCCTGGGCCGGGTTGCGCGCGCGGACGAAGTGGCGCGCACCGTGGTCTTCCTGGCGTCGGAGGGAACCGATTTTCTCACCGGCTGCATCGTCGACGTCAACGGCGCGTCTTACCTGCGAAGTTAAACCAAAACTGTCATGGCAGCTTAGGCAGGGGCCTCAGCGCTCCTGCCGCACATTTTTTTGTTCGTGGCTGTAAAGAAAACCAAAGGAGACAAAATGCCAGCGTCAAACAACCATAAAAGCCGAGACGCGCTTTCCTGGGAAAAAGCGATCTGCGGCATCTGTCCGGCCGGCTGTTGGGTGGAAGTGGGAAAGCAGGACGGTCGGCTTGTGGACATCCGGCAGGACACCACCCACCCATTGGGCATGATCTGCCGGCGGGGGGAACACGCGCCCGAGATCGTCTACTCCGAGCATCGGCTGAAACATCCCATGAAACGCGTCGGTCCTAAGGGAACGCGGCAATTCGAGCCTATCACCTGGGATGAGGCCTACGACCTGATCGTCGAGAACCTGACGAAAATAAAAGCCGAATCCGGCCCGGAAGCCGTGGCCGTTTACACGGGAAGAGGGGCCTTCGAGCTTTCGCTGTGCGACATGTTTCAGCCCAAGGGGGTCGAGGTGTCATCGGCCTCAAACGTCCTTTTCCCCTTCGGCTCGCCCAACACCATGGGAGTGGGGGCGTTGTGCTACGTCTCTTTTGCCATGATCGCGCCCCACGTCACCATGGGGCGCATGCTGGTCAACATGTTCACCGATATGGAAAACGCCGAGGTGCTGGTTGTGTGGGGAGCAAATCCGGCCACCGACTCTCCGCCGCTGGATATGTACCGCCTGGAGGCAGCCGCGCGCCGCGGTGCCGATGTGATCGTGATCGACCCGAGGAGAACCGAGACGGCTACGCGCACCAACGCGCAGTGGGTGCCCATCCGGCCCGGAACCGACGGCGCGCTCGCACTGAGCATGATCGAGGTGATGCTGGACGAAGAGCTGTACGATGAAAACTTCGCGGAAAACTGGTGCCACGGCTTTGACGAGTTGGCGCGCTATGTTCAACATTTCCGGCCGGAAGTGGCGGAGAAAATCACCGGCGTTCCCGCCGAGACCATCCGGGACCTGGCCCGGCGCATCTGCAACGCCACCGGTGCTTGCCCGGTGATGTACACCGGCCTGGAGTACTCCAACAGCGGCATTCAGGCCATCCGAGCGGTCCTCACTCTCTTCGCCCTGGCCGGCCAGTTGGATGTCCCCGGCGGGATCGGGCTGGCCATGCGCAACAGTCACTTCCCCATCAACCGTTCGTGCAATCAGCCCAATCCTAATCTGGACCTCGCGGTGGCGCGCGACAAGGTTCCCATTTACAGTCACTACCGGGGAGAGTCACATGCCAGCGGCCTGGTGGATGCAGTTCTGAAAGGCGAGCCGTACCGCATTCGCGGGCTCCTCATTCACGGCGCGTCCATCTTGACCTCCTGGCCACAGACGGCCCTCTGGCGGGAAACGCTCTCCAAACTGGACTTCGTGGTTTGCATCGACCGACAGCTCACCGCGGATGCCGCGTATGCAGATGTCGTCCTGCCCGCCACCACGATGTTTGAAATCGATTCGTACATGGTTTACGGACCGATTTTCCGACTGCGAGAGAAGGTCATCGAGCCTGTGGGTGAAGCGCGCAACGACTACCTGATCATGGCTGAGCTGGCAAACCGTCTGGGCTACGGCCATCTCTATCCGCAAAGCGAGGAGGAATTGATCCGCTTCGCGTTGCGGGACTCCGGCTACACACTCGAGGACGTCAAAAAGGCCGGCGGCTGGGTCAAAATCCCCACGCCTATCATGGAGTACAAAAAGTGGGAAAAAGGCGGGCTGCGTGCCGATGGAAAGCCGGGGTTTGAAACCCCCACCGGAAAATTTGAAATCTGGTCTACCACCCTTGAAGAATACGGTTACGAACCTTTGCCGAAATACACCGAACCCAAAGAAGGTCCGCTTTCCCGGCCGGATCTGGCGGGCTCATTCCCGCTGGTTTTCAACTCCGGTGCGCGACCCCACACCGACTTTCGTTCGCAGCACCACGGCATCAAAGGTCTACTGAAGGACAACCCTGAGCCCACGGTCGAAATCAACCTGGAGGACGCGAGGGATCGCGGCATCAAAAGCGGGGACCTGGTGGAGGTCAGAACCCCGCGGGGTGCAGTCCCGTTCCGCGCCCGCGTGACAGACGCCATCGTCAAGGGTGCTATCGAATGCAACATGGGTGGCGGAGCCGGCGTGGGGCCCAAAGCCTGGCGGGAATGGAACGTCAACGAGCTGACCGACCTCGACAATTACGATGAAATCTCCGGGTTCCCGGTGTACAAGGCGCTTTTGGCCGAAGTAGTGAAGGTGGAGGAAGGCACGGAAAAAACCCGGCGCCGCGTCACGCGGCAGCCTCAAGCCTGCGGACCGGTGGTCCTCAAACCGCCCGCGTGGAGCAGAAACGGGAAGCAAATCTATCTGGACAACAACGCAACCACGAAGGTCGCACAAGAGGTACGCGAGGCGATGCAGCCCTACCTCGACACGGTGCACGGCAATCCTTCCAGCATCCACGGTGTGGGGCGAGACGCGCGCGAAGCCATCGAACGCGCACGGCGCCAGGTCGCCAAGCTCATCAACGCCAGGCCCAGAAGGATCATCTTCACGGGCGGCGGCTCGGAAGCGGACAACCTCGCGCTCAAGGGTGTGGCCTTCGCGCACCACGAAAAGGGCAAGCACATCGTCACCACGACCATCGAGCACCCGGCCATCTTGTCCACCTGTAAGTTTCTAGAAAGCCTCGGCTACCAGATCACTCGGCTGCCGGTGGACCAAAATGGCTGGCTCGCGCCGGAGTCGCTGTCCCAAGTGCTCACCGATGAGACGATTCTCGTGAGCATCATGATGGCGAACAACGAAGTGGGCACAATCCTGCCCGTCAAAGAGCTGTGCGCCGTCGCACACGAACGCGGGGTCCTGTTCCACACAGATGCGGTACAAGCCGCGGGGAAAATCGCGGTGGACGTGGAAGAGCTGGGGGTTGACTTGCTGAGCCTGTCCGGGCACAAATTCCACGGACCAAAGGGAATCGGCGCACTTTATGTCAAGAAAGGTGTGAAGCTGGAACCGCTGATCCACGGCGGCAAGCAAGAGAGCGGCCTGCGAGCCGGCACGGAAAATGTACCCGCAATCGTTGGAATGGGCAAAGCCGCGGAGCTGGCCGTACGCCACGTGCACGACAGCGAACGCCTAACGCAGCTCCGAGATCGATTGGAGCAGGGGATCAAAGCCCTGATCCCGGGGGCCAGACTGAACGGCCATCCTACTCTTCGTCTGCCGAACACGCTCAACCTGACGCTCCCCGAACTCCGGGGAGAATCGCTGGTGGTGGCGCTTGACCAGCACGGGGTCTCGCTCTCATCCGGCTCGGCCTGCAAATCCGGTTCGCCGCTGCCCACCCACGTGCTGATGGCGATGGGACGGACGGAAGAGGAGGCACATTGCTCCATCCGCCTCTCTTTGTCCCACGACACGACCGAGCAGGAAATCTCCGACACGCTCGACGCGTTAAAGCAGGTCCTGGAAGAAATGGAAACCACGGTACGCTTTCTTCCATGTAAATAGAGGCCCGAAACGAGCTCGGCAGTGAGTGTCGAAATGAGCGTGCGCGGAAAGTTAATTCAGCAGGTCCGGGGCGACACCGGAAACTGGTTGTTCTGAGGCCTCTATGGCAAAGGCCACCCACATGGAGGTCGTAGTCAAAAAAGTGTGGGGGAAAAAAGAGGTTAGGTTGAGGTAGGCCCTAAATTCGCCTGGCCGTTTTCCTCCTGGCTGCCCTCTGTCTTTTCATCGCTGGACAACTCAGACTTGCGATTCTCTTCCTGGATGCGCTCGTAGATTTCACCTCTGAAGATGGTAATTTCGGTAGGGGCCTCGATTCCAAGCCGGATTTGCTTACCGTGTATATCCACCACCTTCACAACGATGTTGTCTCCGATTACGATAGTTTCACCCAACTTCCTTGTCAGGACTAGCATACACGTTTCCTCACCTTATTTAAAGAAAAACACTCGATAGGTCTGTTCGACACCAGCGTTCGCCAAATGATTACAAGGGCTAAGTATTGAGGATTATAAGAAAAAAGCTCAAAAGAAACAAGTGAATTACCACAAAAATCTCACTTTTTTGGTACGGCAGTTTGGCACCTGTATTGCCAGTACTCGTAACTTCAGCCCCACGCGGCTCACGCATGTTCTTCTCTGATAAACGCTTTGTCGATCTCCACAGGCGCTGTAACCACGCGAATCGTTCGGGGACCCCTCAGCGCGTGCACGTACTTTCCAAAGCCGGCCACGCGCAGGCATTTTTTGATGTCGTTAAGTGAAATATCGGTCGCCTCGCCCGGAGGAGGCGCCTGCTTGATCTTGACCGAACTCAATTTCTGGCGCAATGCCCTGTCTCGCACGACGATCCGTCCCACATCGCCCAGAGTGATCTCCGGGCCCAGAACAACTGTTCTGGCCTTCAGATTGATGGAAAGCTTCCCCCCGGTCGCTTGCTGCACGCCCGCCAGCGACGGATTCAAAAAAAACAGGCCAAACAAAAAACCGATTGCTAACAGATTTCGTCTTACCGCTTTCATAGCCGTCCCTCTCAACATCTGAGATTACATACCATCGTTTCCGTTCGAGGCTAGAGCTGAACCATATTTTGGTCCCCATAATATTTTTCGGTCGAAACCTTGGTTACCTTGTTAAACTTTTGGATGATCTGCGAAATTTTTCTGACATTCTCCTCAATTATCTCCAGACGCTTGATGTGCCCCTCACACATCTGGTCCTTTTCTTTCTGCATGAGTTGAAGGTTCCCAAGAATTGGCGTCAGGGGATTGTTTAACTGATGGTTGATGGTTGCAAAGGATTCGGTGATCGCCTTTAAGCGTTCTTTTTCCAACAGTTCGTGTTCCAGGCGCTTCCGGTCAGAAAGGTTCTGGCCCACGATGAGTAGCCCGAGAATGTTGTCGAACTGGTCTTTGAGATTACTGTAGGTGAACGCCATAGGTACGAGCTTGCCAAACGTCGAGTTCAGGTACAGCTCATCCGTCACCGAACTGGGCTTGGATTCCATCTGCTGCAACAGCTCGGTGATATGGCTCTTTTTTACATTCAGAAACGTGTGCAACGGTTTTCCGATCACTTCCTGGGTGCGAAAACCGAGAATCTCTTCAGTCGCTTTGCTCGCGAATGTGATCACGCCCTCACTGTCGGTGGTCATGATGATCACCGGACAACTTTCTACCAGGCTTTCCAGAAAGTTCTTGCTGTTCTCAATGGCCTTTCTCAGCTCGGTGTTGCGAATCCGAATCTCGTTGGTCACAAACGTGTTTTCGATGACATTGAGCAACTCTCTGTGACCAAAAGGTTTTTCGAGGTAGGCATGGATTCCGGAGACCAACATATCCCGGACGTCTTTGGGAGACTGATCCAGTGCGGTCAGCATAATTACAGGTATCTGGCGAAACGCCTGGTACGCCGGATTCGTCATGATTTCTCGGTAGGCGTCGAACCCATTCATCTCCGGCATCAGGTAATCCAGAATCACGAGGTCGGGTTTCTCGGACTGAATTTTCGCCAGACCCTCCTTCCCGTCATAAGCCGACACAAACTGGTACCCGGCTTTTTCTAAAATGATTCGGATATGGACATGGATGTCCTGATCGTCGTCAATAAGCAGAATTTTCTTTTTCATCCACACTCAGGTAGGTTTGGTGGTAAAGCGCGCGGGTAAGCTCCTTGCAACGGGCCTGAATTACTTCGAGTTTGCCACCGCCAAACGCATCCGGCACAACGTGACCTAAATTCAGTACTCCGATGATCTTGTCATTTAACTCTAACGGGATGGACAGGTAAGAGCGCACGGGCCTCTGGCCGTGCCGACTCCCTCGATGGATATCGGCCAGATAGATCATTTTCCGCTTTTGTGCCACCCACGCGGACAATCCTTGCCCAAGGGGAAACTGCACCGAGCTGATAAAGTCGATCCCTTCTCCCCGACTCGCCACACGTCTTAATCGTTGTGTGCGTCGCTCCAGGAGAAAGAGGCTGCCGGACTCGTATTCTACGATTTCGCCCAACATTTCCAGAAATTCCAGGAATGCAGGTGAGTCGGTTGAACTCTCCACGCACCCGTTCTGTTTTTCTACGGTCAACTGGCTACCCATATACGACACTCCGTTCAGTTCAGCACTTCCGATTCCAACTCTGACCTCAGCCGTTCTATCGCCTTGCTGTGTATTTGGGAGACACGCGACTCGGTAATATTGAGTACCTGTCCGATTTCCTTAAGGGTGAGCTCTTCGTAGTAATAAAGTGCCATCACGATCTTTTCCTGCTCGTTTAACTTTTCGATGGCCTGAATCATTAATT
>CAYQOI010000084.1:0-10250 GCA_964419085.1 uncultured Cytophagia bacterium
CTCATGACCCCAGCGTCATCCGTCTTACGTAAAGGAAACAGAGCCGGCACGCTCGCCCCAAGGCGTCCTCGTTCTGCTGTGCTCCCCTGGTCATTCGACCTTTTTTGCACCGACCATGGAGTGTTTGGGGGGAGTGCGTATTCCTTGGTGCACACAAGCTTCAGCGATTTTGACTCTTTACCACGCGTGAAACTGGTTCACACTCCGACCAGTGCGGAGGCCCAGGGACCCTGCTCGCAAGAGTGAGCTAGAACAAAATACTCTGAATTAAGCGCAAACTTGGGTCAGAAAGAGAAAAACAAGCGGCAGGTCAAGAAAGTCGAAAAGAAGACGGGAGGCTCAGAGGTTGGCTTTGTTTTCCAGGGCAAACTGCAGGAGTTTGTTATGGCCTTTTAAGCCAAGCTTCTGGCAAATGTTGGCTCGGTGGTTCTGCACTGTGCGGTAGCTGATAAACAGGTCTTTTGCAATTTCTTTGCTGGTTTTGTTGATCGCGATCAGCTTAAGTACGCGACGTTCCATGGGGGTCAAGGCGGAAAGGCCGGGTCGGCTTTCCCGAAATGCAGCCTTCCGTTCGCTCCGCCTGAGCAGATAGTCTGAAATTATCGAACTGACATAGTAGCGACCCTCGGCCACCGCCTTCAGGCAGCGGAGCAAATCTGCGGACGCGTTCTCTTTGAGGATATATCCGCGTACGCCTAAATCCATCGCCCGGTCAAAATACTCTTCATCTTTATACATCGTCAGAACTACAAACATGGCTTCCGATTCAGCCTGCTTGCATGCCTCGACAATCTCCAGTCCGTTCTTTCCCGGCATGGAGATATCCAACACCGCCACGTCGGGCTTAAGCCGCAGGATCATGTCGGCGGCGCGCTCCCCATCACCAGCCTCACCCACCACCCTGAAACAGCGCTCGGTTTCCAGAAGCCGCCGCAAGCCCTCACGGAAAATAGGATGGTCATCCGCGATCACGATGCTAAGCCTATCCTTCATGCCTCTTGGATTGGAATGGTGATATGAATCTTGGTTCCGCGTCCCGGCGCCGACTCGATCTGGAGCTTGCCCCCTATGATCCGAACTCGTTCTCTGAGATTAGTCAGCCCGAAGCCCACAAGTGGCGCCAGCGGGTCCCGCCTGCCCCCCATCGCAAACCCTCTGCCGTCGTCCTCAATCCCAACGCGAATTCGCGATGCACCGAGGGTGAGCCAGACCCTCGCTGTCGAAGCCGCGGCATGTTTCATGATATTGTTCATCGCCTCCTGGACGATACGATAGATATTGATTTCCTGCTCCTTGCTCAGAAGGCCATCCACATCCTCGATCTCCGCATCAATGGTGAACGGCGCTGTTCTGGCAAAATGCGCCAGCATCGACGTCAGGGCCTTGCTCAAGCCCAGCCCATCAAGTTGGTGAGGGTGAAGGTTAGACGCGACCTCGCGCACCTCCTCGATGGAATGCAACGCTATCTTGGATAGCTGGCGCAATTCCTTGACCGTCTTACTCCGCTTGGGCAGCGCTTGCGCGCACTGCCGGATGCCGTTGTTCAAAATGAGCAGGTCCTGGCCCAAGCTGTCGTGCAGCTCAGACGCGATCCGCTTGCGTTCCTGCTCCTGCACCTCGATCAGCTTTCGCGAGAAGTTCTCTTGTGCCGTCTTGGCTTTGCGCAAATTCCGTGTACGCAGATGAAACGTGAGCAAAAGCACCCCGCTGAACGCCAGTGCGGCGACCAGCCGAAACCACCACATTTGCCAAAACGGCGATTCAAGTGCAATGCGGATGGAAAGCCCCTCCTCGTTCCAAATGCCATCGTTGTTAGAGGCACGCACCCGGAAGGTGTACTCCCCCGGGCCAAGATTCGTGTAACTGGCATACCGACGAGGTCCCGCCTCCACCCAATCCTTGTCGAAGCCTTCCAGCATGTACGCGTACTGGTTTCTGGCAGGGTTGGTGAAATCAAGCGCCGCAAATTCAAATGAAATGGAGTGTTCTTTATAAGACAGCGCGAGAGCGTGCGGGTGTGCAGGCGAGCCAGGCAACGGCACGGGCTGATCGAACACCCGCAACGAGGTGAGCACCACGGGAGGCACATGGGGATTGTCGAGCACGCGCACGGGGTTAAAAAAATCGATGCCGCCCACGCCACCAAAGTAGAGCCAACCGTTTCGTCCCCTGCATTTGGCGCCCGGGTTAAACTCCTCTTTTTGCAAGCCGTCCCTGAAATCGTAGTTTCGAAACACGTGGCGCTCGGAGTCGAATCTGCTGAGATAGCGACCGCATGCCAGCCATAAACGCCCGGCGGCATCTTCGAGAATGCTGTACACCACGTTACCAGCCAACCCATCTGTTTCCCCATAGTGGATGAAGCCATCCAGGTCCGGTACATACTTGTTGAGCCCACCGCCCCAGGTCGCGATCCACAATTGCCCTTGACGGTCTACACAAAGATCGGTTACCACATTGTTACTCAGGGAACGGGGATCGTCTGGCACATGTTGATAGCGTGTAAAGATTCGCCTTTCGGCATCGAGCTGGTTCAACCCACCGGCGTAAGTCCCGACCCAGAGACACCCATCCTCATCTTCAGCGATGGACAAGACATTGTCATTGCTGAGACTATGGGGATTGTCTGGTTCAAAGCGATAGTGGACGAACTGCTCGCTCTCCGGGACAAACCGGTTGAGCCCACCGCCGTTGGTCCCAATCCAGAGGCTCCCCTGATGGTCTTCAAAGATGGCGCGAACATTGTCCTGGCTCAAGCCATCTCCCCCCTGTGCGGTTTCGCGATACCGCACGAAGCCGTTTATGGAGGGCTCGTACCGGTTCAAACCGCCGAAATACGTTCCCACCCATAGGGTACCGTGGCTGTCCTCAAAGATCACACGCACCTGGTCGCTGCTCAGGCTGTGCGGGTTGTCGGGGTCATGGCCAAAATGAGTAAATCGGTTCCGCTTCGGGTCATAGCGACTCAAGCCGCCGCCATACGTCCCGATCCAAATGTCCCCTGACCTGTCCTCGCAAACCGCGAAAACGAAATCGTTGGGCAGGCCACCCGAGTCGTCCTCCCGGTGTGAAAGGTGCTGGAATTTCTGAGGCTTGCGGTCAAGCTTGTTCAAGCCGCCCACCATCGTGCCTACCCACAGCACGCCACCCTGATCCTCGAACAGAGAACGGACATAGTTGTTGCTGAGACTGCCGGGATCTGCCGGTTCATGCCGAACCCACTTGAATTGATCGCTGTCGCGGTCGTAAATGGCCAGACCTTGACTCAGCGTGGCAACCCAAAGAACGCCTCGGCTGTCTTCAAACACCTTCCAGATGATGTCCTCCGGCAGGGAGCGGGGATTGGCGGGGTCGTGCAGGTAGTGCACAAACCGAGCGGAAGAAAGACCCGCCTGTCCGCCGATCAACCGATTGAGCCCGCCGCCGTAGGTTCCGAACCACAGGTCTCCGTGGCTATCTTCGAGAATAGAGGTCACGGCATCGTGGCTCAGGCTTTGTGGATTTCCGGAAACCGAACCAAAATGACGAAAAACCCCGCTCGACCGGTCCAGACGACTCGCACCGCCGCCATCGGTGCCTACCCAAATGAACCCACGGCGGTCCTCGTAAACCGTCCATATCGCTGCGTTACGGAGTCCGGTGTCGCCTTTTGTCTCCACCGGGTACCGATGAAATGTCCCCGTCTTGCGGTCAAAACGGTTTAAGCCGCCCCCCCATGTTCCTACCCAAAGCGTGTTGGAGCGGTCCACGAACACGACCTGCACGTTGTCGTCACTCAGACTCAAGGAGTCGTCCCGTGCGTTACGATAATGAACGAACCGCTCCGAAACCGGGTCCAGATAGTTGAGCCCACCCCCGTCTGTTGCGATCCAGATGCCGCCGTCCTGGTCCTGACACAAACTCCAGATAAAGTTGTGGGACAGGCTGTTAGGATCGTACGGGTCGTTTTTGTAGACCTTGAATGTGTAGCCGTCGTAGCGATTCAACCCATCCTCCGTTCCAAACCACAGAAAACCATCGCGATCCTGGAGAATAGCATTGACCGTGCCTTGTGAAAGCCCCTCCTCCACCGAAACGTGCACGAAGTCAAATCTTTCAAGAGAGCGATTGCTTCTCTCCTCGGCCAGAAGTGCGGAAACACCACACGACAGAGTGAGGCAGATGGGCAGTAGCGTGGTGAATCTCATTCGTTCAGCGCCTGTTTATGCATGGGAATCACGATCTTGATCTTCGTTCCCAGATCAGGGGACGATTCGATGGTAAAACGACCGTGCAATAGCCTGACGCGTTCGGCCATCCCGGTCAACCCGAAGCCTTGCGCCTGGACGTCACTTTCAAGGGACCTGCGATAATCAAAGCCGCAGCCGTTATCCCATATCAGAACGCGCAGCTCGTCTTCTGTTTGTTTGATATTCAAGATGGCCTCTGAAGCCCGCGCGTGCCGCACGATGTTGCTCAGGCCCTCCTGCACGATGCGGAAGAAATGGATTTCGTTCTCTTTGCTAAAGATGCCGTCGAGCTCGTGCGCATCAAAGGAAAGGTGAGTTTCGCAGGCCTGCATCAACTGGTGCACCACCGACTCCACAGCTTTGGTGAGTCCCAGACGGTCCAGTTGGTGCGGATGCAGATTGTAAGAGATCTGCCGCACTTCATTAAGCGAATCCAGCGCCAGCGATGAGATTTTCCGCAACTCTCCTTCGAATTCTTTCCTGCCATTTGGCGAACGAGACAAGAGCTGTTGAGCGGCATTGTTGATGATGAGCAGGTTTTGTCCCAAACTGTCGTGCAGCTCGGATGCGATGCGTTTGCGTTCTTGGTCCTGAAAAGCGATGAGCCGTTTCGAAAATGCTTCCTGCGCCACTCTCGCCCTTTGCAACCGCGCCATCCGGCGATGGAGGACCAAGAGTCCCAACGCCCCGACACCGAGGCCCGCAACGAGACGGAACCACCACGTCTGCCAAAAGGGCGGTTCGATGCGGACGGTGATGGCGAGGCCCTGATCGTTCCACACCCCGTCGCTATTGGACGCCTTTACCCGAAACACATAGGTTCCGGGGTTCAGGTTAGTGTAGCTCGCGTAACGCCGCGTCCCGGCCCGGATCCAATCCGCATCGAATCCCTCCATTTTGTACGCGTACTGGTTTTTAGCGGGATCGGTGAAGTCAAGTGCGGCGAATTCAAAGGCGAAAAAGTGGGCCTTGAACGAAAGCGAGATATGGTCCAGAACGGACAATGCCAGTGGGTAGCGTACCGGTCGATTGAACACCGAAAACCGCGTGAGCACCACTGCAGGCGGGTTGGGGTTGTCTCGGATCGCAGAAGGCTGAAAAATGTTCAGACCGTTCACTCCCCCGAAGACCAATTCACCCTTCCGGGTCTTACAGGAGGCGCCCACATTGAACTCGTTGCTCTGCAGGCCATCGCGCACGTCGAAATTCCTGAATCTCGCACCCGGCGCATTCCGCTCGCTAAAGCGCGACAACCCCTTATTGCTGCTCAACCACAGATTGCCTTGCTCGTCTTCTTGAATCGCATGGACGAAACCGTTTGGTAGACCATCCTTCACCGTGTAGCGAACAAACCGCTGTTTTCGTCGGTCGAATTTGTTCAACCCTCCGCCCAGCGTGCCCACCCACAAGTTGCCAGCCCGGTCCTCGTAGATGGACATGACGCCATTGTGACTGAGACTGGTGGAATCCCGCGGGTCGTGCCGGAAACTGGTCATCCGGCCAGTGGCTGGTTCATAGCGGGTCAGCCCGCCGTAGGTCCCAAGCCACAAAACGCCTGCGCGGTCCTGGTAAACGCAGCGTACAATGTTGTGGCTCAGACTGCCCGACTCCGCGGGCTGATATCGAAAAGTGGTGAACGTGCCATTGCGGACATCGAATCGACACAATCCACGGTTCGTCCCCAGCCACAGAGTACCGGCATCATCCTCGTGAATGCACCACACATGATCGTCACTCAGGCTGTGGGGATTTCCCGGCTGGTGACGGAAAGAGACAAATCTCCCCTCCTCGATATTCTCTTTTTTGAGCAAGTTCAGGCCGCCGCCGTATGTGCCGACCCAGATATTCCCCTGGCGGTCTTGAAGGACAGAGCGGACATCGTTACTGCTCAGGCTCCACGGTACAGACGCCTGATGAACGAAATAGCGGAAATCGTTGCGCAGGCGATCCAGAACGGTGAGACCGCCTCCCGATGTCCCGATCCACAGTCGGCCGTCCACGTCCTCGGCCACCGCGCGCACGTAGTTGTGTTTCAAGCCCCTCTGCCGACCGGGTCTGTGGGCCAGATGGCCGAATTGCCCTGCATCCCGGCGCAGCTTGTTGAGTCCTCCTCCCCACGTGCCGATCCAGAGATTGCCCGACACATCAATGTAGAGGCATTCAATATTGTCGTAGCTCAAACTATTAGGATTGTCTGGCTCCAGCCGATAGGCGCGAAAGCGCTCGGTTTTGCGGTCAAATCGGTTTAACCCCCCGGCATTGGTGCCCACCCACACCTCTCCTTGTTCGTCTTCGAGGATGCATTCCACAAAATCGTTGCTGAGCGAGGCAGGATTGCCTGGCTCATGACGGTACTGAACCAAACGGCCAGCCGGAACCGCATCCGCCGTACGTGAATGTTCCGGCACAAATCGATAAAGCCCTGCTCCGTAAGTGGCCGCCCATACCGTTCCGGTCCGGTCGACGTAGACGAACTCGACGCGCTCGCGGCCGGCAGGCGCAGCCCCTTGTCCTCGGAACCGAAAGTGCACAAATTGTTTCTCATCATCCTCTTTGGCCAACTCCGACGCCGGCAAAACATCGAGACCGCCTGAGTATGTACCGATCCACAGGTTGCCTCGTGCATCCTGTGCGATGGAGCGAATGTGATTGTCGCTCAGGCTCGTGGGCACGTTGGCGTCATGGACAAAATGCCTGAACCGCTGCGACGCGCGGTCCAGCAGATTTAACCCCCCGTCACGAGTGCCTACCCACAGATTGCCACGCCGATCCTCAAAAACGGCTCGCACGCGATCATCGCTGATGCTGCCCGGATCGTCGGGATCGTGAAGGTACCGCTTAAACCTTTCCGTTCTGGGGTCAAAACGATTCAGCCCTCCCGAAACTGTGGCAACCCAGATAAAACCGTCACCGTCCTCGTGAAGCGCCCAAACCGTGTTGGCGGAAAGCGAATTGGAATCTGCCGGAGCGTAGCGGAAAACCGTGAACTCATAGCCGTCATACCGGTTGAGGCCATCCAGGGTGCCCACCCACAGAAAGCCCTGACGGTCCTGCAGGACCGCGGTGACCGAATTCTGCGACAGCCCGTCCTTCACAGTGATCCGCTCAAACCGAAGATTGTACAGCGCCTGAGCCTGAAGTGAGCCGCACGCAGCGCAACAGATAAGCGTGCAGACGGCGATCCACAGGCCGTAGATTTTGCGTAGGGAAAATGAAAGCATGATGATTAGAAAAGATATGTGCATTTAATATAGCCGCATTGGCGCTAAAATGCAAGAAAAAGTCTTCCAAAGAAGCGACTCTGACCCTATTATACAATCGGGTTTCGTTTCTTGGAGGACGACCCGTGCATCCACTCGAAAACCGAGCCCCGGACCGCGGGTGCTCCCATCCTGGCTCAGAAAACGAAATCGAACGGCACAAAAAAAGGCTGAGGAGAGTATAATGAATGTCAACTTTTCACGCTGAATTCATACTGGAGGGGGTCAGACCATGTTTTCAAAGCTACCCTATCTGTTTGTCCTGCTGGGTTTCACCCTGATGTGTCAACGTGAAGCCCCGCGCGCTTCAACAAACAAAAAAGGAGAAGGAAAGATGGAGATCAAAGTGACGAGCTCGGCGTTCGAGGAAGGGGGCCTTATCCCAAGCAAGTACACCTGCGACGGCGCGGACGTTTCCCCGCCGCTGTCGTGGACAGCCGGTCCGAAAGGCACACAATCGTTCGCGCTCATCTGCGATGACCCGGACGCACCCATGGGCACCTGGGTCCACTGGGTAATGTTTAATCTTCCCGCGGACACCCTGAGCCTGGATGAAGCCGTGCCGCGAGAAAAGGTCCTCCCCACCGGCGCAAAACAGGGAACCAACGATTTTCGTCGCATCGGGTACGGCGGGCCGTGTCCGCCCAGCGGCACCCACCGCTACTTCTTCAAGCTCTACGCGCTGGATTCCACCCTGGAGGCGGAGCCCGGCATCACCAAGGCGCAACTGCTGGAGGCAATGGAGGGGCATATCCTCGCAGAGGGCCGGTTGATGGGCAAATACAGCAGATGAGAGGTAGCACGCGGCGAACGGAAGAGCACCCGAGCCTTTCATAAGGATGCGACAGTGTTAGAAAATGTGATTTTTTTCTTTTTCGATTTGACATTGGACAAAGAATCCTTTATATTGGCGGCATGAACACGTTTCGCGGACATCATCACCGGTATCATCACCATCGTTTCGATCGATGGGGAGCCGGTGTTTTATGTCCCTGATGTTCTAACGCACACGCAAACGAGCAGACAACCCGGTTCCCGTTGGAGCCGGGTTTTTTATTTCATCAAACCTGAAGAGGCAACGATGATCACGTTGGCCATCCAAAAATCTGGCAGATTGAGCGACAAGACCAAGGAATTGCTGCGAGAGTCAGGCATTCATTTCGAGAACGGGTCCAGAAATCCGTTGAAGGCGAAAGCGGTCAATTTCCCTCTGCAAATCCTCTCGTTGCGGGACGACGACATCCCGGAATTCGTAGCCGATGGTGGGGCCGATGCGGGCATCGTCGGACAAAATGTGTGCCTGGAAAAGGAAAAAGACGTGCGCCTTTTGGAAAAACTCGGCTTTGCCCGCTGCCGCTTGTCGGTCGCCGTTCCCAACCAGATGTCCTACCACTCCATCCGCGATTTGGCCGGACTCAAGATCGCCACCTCCTATCCCCGAATTCTGCGCCGCTTTTTGGAGCAGAACCAGGTTCAAGCCGAGATTCACGAGGTGAGCGGTTCGGTGGAAATCGCGCCGGGCATCGGCTTTGCCGAGGCGATTTTCGACATCGTCAGTACCGGGAGCACCCTGATGAGCAACGGATTAAAGGAAGTCGTGACCGTCGTCGATTCCGAAGCCGTGCTCATCGCGCGGCCTGAACTGGAAGCGGCAAAGCAGCGGGACCTGGAGCAGCTCCTGTTCCGCTTTCGCGCGGTCAAAAAGGCCCGGAACTACAAATACATCCTGCTGAACGCCCCCAACGAAGCCATCGAGAAGATCGCCAGGATTCTGCCGGGAATGAAGAGCCCCACGGTGATGCCCCTGGCCCTGCCGGGCTGGTCCTCGGTACACTCGGTGGTGGAAGAAGACGATTTCTGGGAAGTGATCGAAGGACTGCGCGCTGAAGGCGCGCAGGGCATCCTCGTCGTGCCCATCGAAAAAATGATCATCTGAGCGCAACCCTTTCAATCGGCAAGGAGCCAGGACAAATGGAAGTCATTCGCTATCCTCGAATTGAAGACTGGCCGGCCCTTTTGCGCCGGCCAACGGTCGATTTCGACGATATCGCCGAAAAGGTTCGTCCCATCCTGGAGCAGGTGCGCCGGGAAGGCGACCAGGCACTGTTACGGTGGACGGAAAAGCTCGACGGGGTCAGGCTCCGGCGGCTCGACGTGACTCCCGAGGAGTTGGCCGCGGCGGAGACTCAACTGCCCGCGGCGCTGAAAACCGCCATCGAGCTGGCCCGGAAGAACATCGAAGCCTTCCATCGGACGCAGCAGGAAGTCAGCCGGAAAATCGAAACCATGCCGGGCGTGTGCTGTTGGCGCCGCAGCGTCCCCATCGATCGGGTAGGGTTGTACATTCCCGGGGGCACCGCGCCGCTCTTTTCCACCATCCTGATGTTGGCGATTCCCGCCCAGATCGCGGGCTGTCGCGAGATCGTGCTCTGCACGCCACCCGACCCGCAGGGAAGGCTCCACCCTGCGGTGTGCTTTACCGCCCGTTTGCTGGGCTTGCAGCGCATTTTCAAACTGGGGGGAGCACAAGCCATCGCGGCCCTGGCCTACGGCACCGAGTCCGTGCCCCGGGTGGACAAGATTTTCGGTCCCGGCAACCAGTACATCACCGTGGCCAAGCAATTGGTGAGCCAGGACGGCGGGGCAATCGATCTTCCAGCCGGCCCGTCAGAACTGGCCGTCGTGGCCGACGAGTCGGCCAACCCCGCGTTCGTCGCGGCGGATCTGCTCTCGCAAGCAGAGCACGGAACCGACAGTCAGG